>NZ_KB290516.1:140846-142019 GCF_000282835.1 Pandoraea sp. B-6
CCTGCCGCAGGCCGACGAGGAAACCGAGCCGTCGTTTGCGCATCACGAGGCGTCGTCGCTGCCGGACATCTTCCTGCCCGGCGTGCATATGCGCCTGATTCTCGGCCAGGCGTTTGGCCAGACGGCGCCGGTGAAGGTGTTTTCGCCGATCTTTTATCTGGCTGTCGATATGGCGCCGTGCTCGGCGTTTGTGCTGCCGCCCGAGTATGCGGAGCGCGCCGTGTACACCGTGCAGGGCGAGGTGACGGTGAACGACGAGGTGCTGCCCGAACATCGTATGGGCGTGCTCGCCCAGGGCGCGGATATGCGTATTGTGGCAGGCGACCAACCGGCGCGGTTGATGCTGCTCGGCGGCGCGCCGCTCGACGGCGATCGGTTCATCTTCTGGAACTTTGTATCGTCGAGTCGCGAGCGCATCGAACAGGCCAAGGCCGCCTGGACGGCCCAGCAGATGGGCACGGTGCCCGGCGAGACGGAGTGGATTCCGCTGCCGGAGCGAAAGCCGTCGGCTAACTAAGCTTCGTTGGCGCGTCTCGACGCCGGTTGCCGAAACGTTCGGCCGCCGGCGTTTTTATTCGGGGACATGGGCGCTGGTGGGCAATGCCGCACGGCCCACCTCACGCGCTCAGCACGATGACCGAGCACCGGCGGTCTTCCAGCAGACGGTGCGAGACGGCGCCGAAGTTGAGGCGGTCGCCGAAGCGGGGTTGCACGCCGAGCACCAGCAGATTGTGTTTGCCGTGATGGATCTGGTGCAGCACGGCTTCGTCGACCTTGCCGCCGGCGAGCAGACGGGTGCGAAGCTTCACACCGTTACGCCTGGCCAGCGCATGCAGGTTCTCCATCATGGCGGCTTCGGCGGCGTCAGGCTTCAGTACGCGCGGGCGCCAGCGCCGATGCAGCATGCCGGGCGCCACCCGCGCGGACACGTGGAGCGCCGTGACGGGCGCGTTCGCCGCGCGCGCCAGCGTGATCGCGAGTTCGGCCGCGTGCCGCGAGTAGTCGGTGCCCGATACGGGCACGAGGATGTTGAGCGGCGCATCGGGCTTGCGCGCATGCTCGCCGTGGGCCAGCACGATGCCGATCGCGCCATCGAACGCCTTGGTGAGCGGCAGCACGCCCGTGGGTAAGGGCAGCGGCGGAACGTCGGAATCCGTCTCCTCGCCCGGGGCG
>NZ_KB290516.1:142183-144650 GCF_000282835.1 Pandoraea sp. B-6
TTCACCCACCGGTTCATGCTTCGGGGCGCCATGATCGTTCGACGCGTCTGCCGATGGCACCTTGCCGGCGCTCTCCTTGACAGGCCCATGCGGCAAATCCGGCGTCTTCTGCGGCGCCTTGCCCGTGCGCTCGCGCAGCACCAGACGCGCCGCCTCGCGCGCCTTGTCGGCGCCTGAATCGTCTTCGACCCCCGGTGTGCCGGGGGCGCGTGGCGCCGCCAGTGTGGCGGCCGCGAGCGCGATATCGTAGGCGTCGCGCCCGTCGCTTTCGCCGTCGGCCGCATGGGTGCGTGTGTCCTGGCCGGCTGGCTTGTCCGAGGCTTCAGAGGGCTCGCGGGTGTCACGCGCCGCCGCGCCGTCGTTCGTCTTGGTGGGCGATGGGGCGAGTACGGTCGTCAGTGTGCCGCGCACGCCGGCCGTCAGCCCGGCGATCCATGCGGCGAAGCGTCCGTTGGCGCTGCCGTCCACGGCGGCCAGAATCCGTTCGACGTTCGGCAGGAAGTCCTTCTCCTCGGCCGCCTCTTTCTCGAGCCGCGCCTTCTCTTGCGCCGAGAGCGGAATGCGCACGAGTGCCCGTCGCAGCACAGGCGGCATGATGAGTGTGGTGATCAGCGCCATGACGACGACCATGGTGAACAGGTCCTGACTGAGCACGCCCAGCGAAAGCCCGATGCTCGCCACGATGATCTCGGTGGAACCGCGCGCATTCATGCCGGTTGCGAGTGCCAGCGCTTCGGCCGACGACATGCCGCCCAGGCGCGCGCCAGCGAAACCGCCGGTGAACTTGCCCACGCTCGCGATCAGGATCAATCCGGCGACCAGACCGAGCATGCGCCAGTCGAGCAGGATCGTCAGATCCACCGACAGGCCCGCAACCCCGAAGAACACCGGCGCGAAGAGCGCAACGATCAACCCGCGCAGCTGTGCCTCGATCTGCTCGGTGAGAATCGGCGACTGCCCGATCATGACGCCCGCCATGAACGCGCCCAGGGCGGTATGCACACCGAGCTTGTCGGTGGCGAGCGCCAGCACGAAGGTGATCACGAGAATCGCGCTGAGTGCGGGCATCTCGGCGGTGAAGCGATCGTTGGTCCAGCGAATGGCGACGGCCACGGCACGTTTGCCCACGGTGAAGCACAGCACGATGAACAGCAACGTGCCCCCCAGGCTGATCGACAGATGGCCGAGATCGATCGAGCCGCTCGCCCCCAGGCCGGCGATGGCAGCGATGATGATCCAGCCGGTGGTGTCGTCGAGAATGGCGGCCGCCAGGATGATCTGGCCGATGTTGCGGCGCAGATAGTCGACTTCGCGAATGACCGTCGCCACGACTTTGACGGACGAGATCGACAGCGCGGTGCCGAGGAAGAGGGAGGTGACCAGCCGGGCCTCGGGATGCGGCAGGAGATCGTCGGGTAGATGCCAGCCAAGCGCAAAGCCGCAGGCGAAGGGGACCACCATGCCGCCGGCCGACGCGAAGATGGCCATTCGCTTCATGCGGCGAACGAGGCCCAGATCGGTTTCCAGCCCGGTGGACAGCAGCAGTAGCAGTACGCCCAGTTCGGCGACCGCGTCGAGCATCCTTTTCTGCGCTTCGGTATCGGGAAAGACGGCGTGCTGCCAGGCGGGCATCAGGGCGCCGAAGACGGACGGGCCGAGCAGCACGCCGGCCAGCAACTGCCCCATGACCGCCGGCTGGCGCAGGCGCTGCATAACTTCGCCAAGCAATCTGCCGACAAGGACCAAGAGGAGCAGTTGGGTGAAGAAAATTGCCGTGCCATGGCCTGCGTGCATGTGCCTCCCTGCAAGTCGTCCGACAGGTGGGACGACGTACGGCCGGGTCGGGAACCCGGCGCGCGCGTGCGCGTCCGTACCGATTTGCCCAGTTTTGCGATTACCATGCTTACCATGCGTCAAGCGGGCGGCTGCATTCGATGAGTGACGGCCACCGTCCACGCAATTTACCATGCTCGATAGGACCTATGATCGATACCCATCTCGCCAGTTTCGATGCCGACGTGCTGGCCGTCTCGCATCAAGTGCCGGTGCTCGCCGATTTTTGGGCGCCGTGGTGCGGCCCGTGCAACGTGCTCGGACCGTTGCTGGAAAAGCTGGAAGCCGAAGCGCAGGGTCGCATTCGTCTCGTGAAGATCAACGCCGATGAGAACGCGCAGCTTTGCGCGGAGTATGGCGTGCGCAGCCTGCCGACGGTGGTCGCCTTCGTCGACGGCGAGCCGGTCGACCAGTTCGTGGGCGCCTTGCCCGAGGGGCAGTTGCGCGCGTTCATCGATCGGATCGTGCCGAATCCGGCGGAGATGGCGCGCCGCGTGGCGCGCGAGGCGTTGACGGCGGGCAAGCCCGAGGTGGCGCGCGACGCATTGCAGGCCGCGCTGGCGCTGGACCCAGCGCATGACGAAGTGCGTCTCGATCTGGTCGACGTGCTGCTCGGCATGGGCGAGGTCGACGG
>NZ_AKXS01000111.1:0-5772 GCF_000282835.1 Pandoraea sp. B-6
CCATCCCGCGTTCTCGACGATCAGTGCGACGGCGATCTTCGGATCGTCGGCGGGGGCGAACGCGATGAACAAGGCATGATCGCGCTTGAATTCGGGGATAGCGTTGTGGTTGTACTTCTCGTTCTTGCCGAGCGAGTAGACCTGCGCCGTGCCGGTCTTGCCACCGGCCTCGTACGGCGCGCCCGCGAATGCCTGACGGCCGGTGCCTTCCTTGATCACCCCGACCATCGCGCGTTTGACGAAATCGATGTTCGCCTGCTTGTAGGGCAGCCGTGCGCTTTCGTGCGGCACGGTGAGCTGGCGTGCGTGCGTGACGGGATCCTCGATGGCCTTCACGAGGTGAGGCTTCATCACCACGCCGTTGTTGGCCAGCGTGGCCGTCGCGTGCGCAAGTTGCAGGATCGTGAACGAGTTGTAGCCTTGCCCGATGCCCAGACTGACCGTCTCGCCGTCGTACCACTTCTGCTGCGCGGGCTTCTTGTACGCCTTGCGCTTCCATTCGGTCGACGGCAGAATGCCGCGCGCCTCGCCTTCGATGTCGATGCCCGTCAACTGACCGAAGCCGAGCGGCGCCATGAAGTCGTGAATCGCATTCACGCCCATATCGTGCGCGAGCATGTAGTAATACGTGTCGTTCGACACCACGATCGAACGGTACATGTCGATCCAGCCCTGGCCGTTGCGAACGTCGTTGCGGAACGTGTGGTTCCCGAGTGTGAACGCGCCCGTGTCCTGGAAGCCCCAGTTCGGGGTGCGCTTGCCCAGTTCGAGCGCGGCGAGCGCCATGAACGGCTTGTACGTCGAGCCGATCGGATAGGTGCCGCGCAAGGGACGGTTGAGCAGCGGCCGGTCGGGCGAATTGTTCAGGGCGTCCCAGTTTTGCTGGTCGATCCCTTCGACGAACATGTTCGGATCGAAGCTCGGTGCCGAGACGAACGCCAGCACGTCGCCCGTCTTCGGCTCGATCGCCACGACGGCGCCGCGCCGCCCGGCGAACGCTTGCTCGGCCACTTGCTGGAGCTTGATGTCGAGCGACAGCACCAGATTGTCGCCGGGCGTGGCCGGGGTGCGCGAGATCGTGCGCACCGGGCGGCCACCGGCAGTGACTTCGATTTCCTCGAAACCGGTGATGCCATGGAGCTGCGTCTCGTAGCTCTGCTCGACGCCGATCTTGCCGATGTAATCGGTGCCCTTGTAGTTGTTGACGTCGCGGCGGATGTCGTATTTGGCGCTGTCGCTGTCGTTCTCTTCGCTCATCGCCTCGATCCGCTGGCGATCGCGCTGCGAGATCCGGCCGATGTAGCCGATCACGTGCGCGGCGGTCTCGCCCAGCGGGTACTGGCGGAAGAGCCGCGCGTGCACATCCACGCCGGGAAAGCGGAAGCGCTGCGCGGTGAAGCGCGCGACTTCCTCGTCGGTCAGGCGTGTGCGGATCGGCAGGCTCTCGAAGCTCTTGCTGTCGTCCATGAGCTTCTTGAAGCGGGCGCGGTCGCGCGGCGTGATCTCGATCACGTCGGACAGATCGGTGATGAGATCTTCCAGCGGACGGCCGATCTTCGATGGCGTGATTTCCAGCGTGTAAGCGGAATAATTGCGCGCGAGCACCACGCCGTTGCGATCCATGATCACGCCCCGGTTGGGCACGATCGGCGCGAGCGAGACGCGATTTTCGTCGGCTTGCAGCGCGTACTGGTTATGGCGGAAGACCTGCAGGTAGACGAAGCGTACGCCGAGCAGGCCAAAGCAGATCAGCACGAAAAATGCAGCCGCTGTGATCCGCAGATGAAACGTCTGCAGTTGTTGCTGGGGATTCTTGAACTCGGTCATGCAAGCAGGGCTCGGTGGCGCGATCGGGTGGGGACGGGGCCCATCAGATCGGACGCGTGTCGTCGCGGTCGACGGCGCGCTTCTGCGGCGCCAGCAACAGAATACTGATCACCGGCCAGAGCAGGGCTTCGACAAACCCCGCCGCGAGCGGCCACCAGCCCGGAAACGCCGCACCGGTCGCCAGACGAATGATGAATGGCACCACGTGCGCGAGCAGCAGCAACGGCAGCACCGTCAGCGCCTGGCCAAGCAGCGTAAAAAACAGGACACGGCGGTGAATCATGATCGCGCCGTAGGACAGCAGCGTGTAAGCGAGCGCGTGCTCGCCCAGCAGGCCGGCGTTGTGCACGTCCATGAGCAGGCCGACGAGGAATGCCACGCCCATGCCCACCTTGCGCGGCTGGTGGATGTTCCAGAACATCAACACCAGCGCGACGAAGTCGGGCATGGCGGGGGCGTGGCCCCACGGCATCAGGTTGACCAGAAACGCCACCACGAGACTGATCGCGATGAAGTACGGATTGACCGGCAGCAGAATGTATTGCGGTCGTGGCATGTCGATTCCTCAATGACCCTTGCGGGCGGCCGGGGCGCGCTTTGGATCGGCGCGCGTGCCGCCCTTCTGGCCGGGCTTTTCGCCGCTTGCCGACGGATCGGACGCGCGCGCGAGATCGGCGGCGGCGTCCGGATGCAGGGCGAGCGGCGTGGTGTATTGCAGCACCAGCACCTGACGCTGGCTGCGCAGATTGGCCACCGGCTGACACAGAATGCGCGCGAACGCGGTGTCGGACACGCGGTCGACCTTGGTGATGCGAGCCACGGGCAGGCCGGCGGGGTAGATGCCGTCCAGGCCGCTCGTGGCGATTTCGTCGCCGACCTTGACGTCGGCCGACAGCGGAATGAAGCGCAGGTCCAGCACGTTGCCGCGCAGTCCGCCGTAGATCACGCTATGCACACCGCTGCGCGTGACTTGCACGGGTACGGCTTGCTCCTTGTCGGTGAGCAGCGTGACTTCGCTTTGCAGCAGGAAGACGCGCGAGACCTGACCGAGCAGACCCTGTTCCGTGACCACCGGGGCGCCGAGCTTCACGCCATGCTTTGTGCCGCGATCGATGACCACGCGCTGCGTGAACGGGTCGCGTGTGTCGTACTCGATCTCGGCGGGAATGCTCGGCACGGGCAGGCGCTCGCGCAAGGCGAGCATCTGGCGCAGATGTTCGTTCTCGGCGGTCAACTGGTTATTGCGTTGAGCCTGCACGGAGAGCTCAAGGTTTTGCGCGAGAAGCGCCCGGTTCTCGCCCGAGAGTTGCGATTCGGTCGAGAAGAAGCCCGCCACGCCGAGAATGGCGTCGCGCGGCAACAGCATCATGCGTTGCACCGGATACAGGGCGGTGCCGACAACGGCCCGAACCCGTTCCAGCGTGTTGTAGTGCGAGTCGACCACGAGCAGGCCGATGGCAAGCGCGACGAAACAGATCAGCCGGGCCAACGCCGACGGACCCTGTTTGAACAGTGGCGGCGGACTGTACTGCATGGTGGGCCCTTCAGGGGAGCACGCGCAGCGAGGCGCCGCGGTGCGCGAATGGTGTCAGTCGGGTGCGACGGCGCGGCATGACGACAAGCTCCGTGCGCGTGGTCTTGCTGCGTGGCCAGTCGTGTCGGGCGAGGGGGGGCAGGGATGGCCCCACCGCGCCGGACGACGAACCACGCACGTTAGCTTACTCGTAAGAGAAAATGCTGCCGAGCTTGTCCATGCGCTCGAGCGCCATGCCCGAGCCACGCACCACGCAGGTAAGCGGGTCTTCGGCGACCAGCACCGGCAGGCCCGTTTCTTCGGCGAGCAGACGGTCGAGATCGCGCAGCAGCGCGCCGCCGCCCGTGAGCATCATGCCGCGCTCGGCGATGTCGGCACCCAGTTCCGGCGGCGTTTGTTCGAGGGCGATCTTCACCGACGACACGATCTGGTTGAGCGGATCGGTCAGCGCTTCGAGGATTTCGTTGCTCGAAATGGTGAAAGCGCGCGGAATCCCTTCCGACAGGTTGCGACCCTTGACTTCCATTTCCTTGACTTCGGAACCCGGGAAGGCCGAGCCGATTTCCTTCTTGATCGCTTCGGCGGTCTGTTCGCCGATCAGCATGCCGTAGTTGCGGCGGATGTAGTTGACGATGGCTTCGTCGAACTTGTCGCCACCGACACGTACCGATCCCTTGTAGACGATACCGCCCAGCGAGATCACGCCCACCTCGGTCGTGCCGCCACCGATGTCGACGACCATCGAGCCCGTGGCTTCCGAGACCGGCAGGCCGGCACCGATGGCTGCGGCCATCGGCTCTTCGATCAGATACACCTGCGAGGCGCCCGCGCCGTGCGCGGCTTCCTTGATGGCGCGGCGCTCGACCTGGGTCGAGCCGCACGGCACGCAGATGATGATGCGCGGCGACGGCGAGAACAGGCGCGACTCGTGAGCCATCTTGATGAACTGCTTGATCATCTGCTCGGTCACGGTGAAGTCGGCGATCACGCCGTCCTTCATCGGGCGAATCGCCTCGATGTTGCCCGGCACCTTGCCAAGCATTTGCTTGGCTTCCTTGCCGACGGCTTGAATCGTCTTCTTGCCGCTCGGGCCGCCTTCCTGGCGAATGGCGACGACCGACGGTTCGTCGAGCACGACGCCCTTGCCGCGCATGTAGATGAGCGTGTTGGCGGTGCCCAGGTCAATGGCCAGGTCGTTGGAGAAATAGCTTCGAAGAAAACCGAACATGCAAAATCCTGTGTCTGCGTGAGGCCGTCCCAATGGATGTGACTGGGACGGCGGCCTGTCATCTGGGTTCCGGCCTGTTCGCAAAAAAATCGCCAGGCGCCACGCGGCGGCTCGCGAAACGTGCGGACAAACCGAGGAATGCGGTACCGGGCAGGAGGCGGGACTGCCGTTATCCATCCGTCGCGTCAGGGTCTTCCAATGGACTGCGCGAACGTCTGTCGCGCCCCCCGGACTGGCCGTGGCCCACCTGCGCGACAGCATCGAAGGGTGCAAAAACACGCTCCGACGCAAATTTAATGCGCAATGATACCTTATAATTTCGCAGGTTTTGCAGGAAAAACGAGCACGTTGACACCCCATTCGACGCCCCCGGTGCGCCCGCCGGGAGCCTTGTGGCACGGCGCGCCAGCCCTCCTGCGCGGCCCGGTGCACGGAGTAAAACGGTGGACGAACCCAACGCCGTCCGCACATTCTCCGCATTCTGTCCCTAATATTGGCGTCAGGCATGCACCCGGCTGCTCTCCAATGCGCATTTTTTCGGGATTTCTTCATGGCTTTGAATCTCTCAGACGTCAAACGCATCGCCCACCTCGCGCGTCTCGAGCTGGCCGATGACGAGGCCGCTCACATGGAAAAGGAGCTGAACGGCTTCTTCGCGCTCGTCGAGCAGATGCAGTCGGTCGACACGAAAGGTGTAGCCCCGCTGGCACATCCGATCGAGCAAATTCAGGCGGTCGCCCAGCGTCTGCGGACCGACGCGGTGACGGAGCAGGTCGATCGCGAAGCCAATCAGCGCCCCGCGCCCGCCGTGCAGGACGGCCTCTATCTGGTGCCGAAGGTCATCGAATGAGTCCGGCCCGTTGCGCGATGTATGCCTCCGGTGCGCCGGACGCTCGCGCAACGGATTGCCGCGCGCCCTCGGCGCCCCGCATGCCCTCATGCCTTCATGCGCTATAACGCACAGCAGCCACCATGGAACAAGATCTGATTCATTTGCAGGATTTGCGCGCTGCGCTCGACGCCAGGCGCGTCTCGAGCGTCGAACTGACGCAGCACTATCTGGACCGCATTGCCGGGGCCGCCGATCTGAACGCATTCGTGCACGTCGACGCCGAGGCGAGCCTCGCGCAGGCGCGTGCCGCCGACGCGCGCATCGCCGCCGGCGAGGGCGCGAACCGGCCGT
>NZ_KB290517.1:0-300 GCF_000282835.1 Pandoraea sp. B-6
GGCGCGGCCTTCGGGGCCACCGCTGACGTCGGTGCGGACGCAGCGGGCGCCGTCGCCTTCACCTTCTTTGCAACGGGGCGGACCACCGGTGCGGCCGCGAGCGTCGGCGCCGTGTGGCTGGACGCCGCCTGACTGGCGTCCAGACGGAACACCGAGACGACCGTCTTCAGACGATTGGCCTGCTCTTCGAGCGAGCCGGCCGCGGCCGCGGCTTCTTCCACAAGCGCCGCGTTCTGCTGCGTGACTTCGTCCATCTGCGTGACGGCGCGATTGACCTGTTCGATGCCGCCCGATTGCTCG
>NZ_KB290517.1:391-1925 GCF_000282835.1 Pandoraea sp. B-6
TTCCATCGTCTGACCGGCTTGTTCGACGAGCGAGGAGCCGTCCTGGACCTTGTGGGAGGAGTCTTCGATCAGTTCCTTGATTTCCTTGGCCGCCGCCGCACTGCGCTGCGCCAGCGTGCGCACTTCGCCCGCCACCACCGCGAAACCACGGCCCTGTTCACCGGCGCGCGCGGCTTCCACCGCCGCATTCAGCGCCAGAATGTTGGTCTGAAAGGCAATCCCGTCGATTACGCTGATGATGTCGACGATCTTGCTCGAGCTGGTCGAGATGCCCTGCATCGTGCCGACCACGCGGCCCACCACTTCGCCGCCGCGTGCGGCGATGTCCGACGCGTTCACGGCAAGCTGGCTCGCCCGGCGCGCGTTGTCCGCGTTCTCCTTGACGGTGGCGGTGAGCTGCTCCATCGACGACGCCGTCTCTTCGAGCGACGCGGCCTCCTGTTCGGTGCGTGCCGACAGATCGGTGTTGCCCGCGGCAATCTGCTGCGCGGCCGAGGTGATCGACTCGGTGCCCGAGCGGACCTCCGTCACCGTGCGCACGAGGCTGTCCTGCATATGCTTCACGCCCTTGAATAGACGCCCGGTTTCGGTGTCGTTCCACACTTCGATGCGCTGCGTCAGGTCGCCGCCCGCGATCCTCTCGAAATGCTTGATGGCGTCGTCGATGGGGCCGACGACGGCGCGCGTGAGCGTGATCTGCGTGATGATGCCCACGAGCAGGCCGATGACCAGGCCGATGCCGACCAGCCACATCACCAGCGTGTAACGCGCCTGGGCGGCCAGGTAGCGGTTCTCGGCAGTCTTGTTCTGCAAGTCGGCCAACGCCACCATCGCCTTGGTGTAATCGGAGAAGAGGCGCGGCACGTCCATGACCGTCTTGGCGTGGAAGTCCGGGATATCGCCCGACTCAATGGCCTTGAGTGCGGGCACGATGCCCTCGTTGACCACCTTGCCACGGGCGGAGATCACTGCATCGGCCAACGGCTTTTCGCTGTCGGACATGGGCTTCGCCGCGTAAGCGCCCCACGCGTCGTCTGCCGCCTTGAGGTTCTGACGGACGCGCTCGATGGCCGTCTTGATCTCGGTCGGATCGGCAATGAACTCGATGCGCGAGAGCGTCACGCGAGCCGTCAGGGTGGAAATCGTCGTCTGTGCGAGGGAGCGCGACGACGCCATGTCGTTCCTGTAGATATCGCGCAGCGACGCATTGCTTTGTTGCAGCGAGAGGAGACCCGCCGCGGCGCCGACGACCAGCAGCACCATGAAGAGTCCCAGCGCCAGCGTCAGCCGTGCCCGGATGGTGACATTCTTAAACATAACGATCTCTACCTCGTGAAGACCGGCCTGCGGCCGGTGTATCCATCTCAACTATCCGAATTACCGACCCGTCAGAATTCTTCCCACTCGCCCGAATCGCTCGCGTTTGCGCTCGACGTCGATCCGGTCGACCCGCCCGCCGGCGCCTTGCCTCGACGCGCGGCCATTTGCAGCACCTGCGCGTCCTCCGGCGTGCCGGCGGCGGCGGGCGCCGTCG
>NZ_KB290518.1:0-4284 GCF_000282835.1 Pandoraea sp. B-6
CGGCGCCTCGCCGGCACGCCCCAGCGGCACGGCCGGAACGGCGAAGGCGCCGATGATGCCGATGATGCCGATTACGCGGTATGGCGCGCCCGGGCGAACGCCAGCACGTCGCCCCGCGGGCCGTTGGCGGCCGTCTGGGCGGGGGCGTCGAGCATGGACGTGACGAGGTCGCCATCGGTCAGCCGGAACACGGCGACGGCGTCGCGCAGATAGCGCGCCTGATCTTCCAACGACCCGGCGGCCGCCGTGGCCTGCTCGACGAGCGCGGCATTTTGCTGCGTGACCTGGTCCATCTGCATGACGGCGGTGTTGACCTGCTCGATGCCGCCCGATTGCTCGCTCGATGCCGCCGAGATTTCGCCCATGATGTCGGTCACGCGCTGCACGGCCTGCACGATTTCCGCCATCGTGCGACCGGCGTCGCGCACTTGTGCCGAGCCGTCTTCGACCTTGTCGACGGACGTCTCGATGAGCGTCTTGATCTCCTTGGCCGCGGCGGCGCTGCGTTGGGCTAGCGTGCGCACTTCGCCCGCCACGACGGCGAAACCGCGACCCTGCTCGCCGGCACGCGCCGCTTCGACGGCGGCGTTCAGGGCGAGGATATTGGTCTGGAAGGCAATGCCGTCGATCACGCCAATGATGTCGTTGATCTTCGTCGAGCTGGCCGCAATCCCCTGCATCGAGGCGACCGCACGTTCGACCACCCGGCCGCCTTCACCGGCGATTTCCGACGCGTTCGCGGCCAATTGGCTGGCTTGCCGCGCGTTATCGGCGTTCTGGCGCACGGTGGCCGTCAACTCTTCCATCGACGAGGCGGTCTCTTCCAGGGATGCGGCCTGCTCTTCGGTGCGGGACGATAGATCCGTGTTGCCGGCAAGCAATTGCCCCGATGCCGAGGCGATGGCGGCTGTGCCGTGTCGCACGCGTCGCACAATGTGTTCCAGACTTTCATTCATGTGTTTGAGTGCGCCCATCAATTGGCCCGTCTCGTCGCGGCTGGTCACATCGATGCGACTCGTGAGATCGCCCTGTGCCACGCGCTCGGCCACGGCCACGGCGCGCGCGAGCGGACGCGTGATGCTGCGCGTGACCGACCAGGCGGCGCCGATGCCCAGGAGGGTTGCCGCTGCACCGATGGCGATGAGCAGCCATTTGGCGAAGACGATGCCGGCGCGCGTTGTGGCGCCGGTGTCGTCGACGATCTTCTTCTGGAGCGTGACCAGTTCGGCGGCTTCGGCCTGCATGGCGTCGAGCGCGGGGAGGGCGTCGCGATGGGTGAGGTCCAGCGCCAAGTCTCGCTCGCCCGAGGTCAATGCGGCGAGCATCGCACGACGTGCCGTCACAAACGCGTCGTTGTGTTGCCGGATCGAGGTCATCAATTGTTTGCCGTGCGCCGACACCACGTATTTGTCGAGCACGGCCTGCGCCTCGGCGATCCGGCTGAGATTGGCGTCGATACGCTGGTTGATGGTGTTGCGTTGCGCGGCGTCGGTGATCGTGAAGATCTCCAGCATGCGGCGGCCGTTGCCACGCACCATGGCATCGATGCTGTGTGCCGCATCGGCCTTGACCCACGCGCTGGTGAGCAGTTCTTCGTTATCGCGCTCGATGGCGACGAAGCGCATCAGGGTGATGACAAGCATGGTCAACAACAGGGCTAGCAACGTGCCGAAACCGATGGCCAGTCGGGTTCGGATTTTCAGGTCGGCGATTCGCATTCGGGTGACTCCGTTTAGGGATGGGATGCCTGGACGACAAGGGTGACGTTGTGGCCCACTTGCGTTGCGAGGCCGGGTTGCCGATCGCTGCGCGGTGCGTGCCGACGCTCAGCAGGAAGCACGACGCGACCTTGTCGCACGCACCGACATCGGCGCGCGCGACACGCCAAGCAACGCGTGACGGGGGGGATCAATGAAGCCAGTTCGCCTATCTCTATCTACGACGCGAAACGCGCTAACTGAAGGTTTCCTTCAGCAAAACGGGCGAGGGCGTACCGACGAGACGCTCGGCATGTCGAACGACAAGACGCCCGCTACACGAAGCGCACGGCGTAGATAGGGGGCAAGTGCGTGGACAGGCATTGCCACTGCTCGCCTGCGTTGTCGCTGACCCACAGCGCGCCGGTGGTCGAGCCCATGGCGAGCGAGTGGCCGGTGGCGTCGATATCCAGGCCGTGGCGATAGATCAGATCGTAGGACGGCACCTCCGGCAGTCCGTGCGAGAGCGATGTAAACGACTCGCCGCCATCGCGCGTGCGAATGACGACGAGACGGGCGTCGACCGGCATGCGACAGGCATCGCGCTGGGCGGGTACGAACCACGCGACATCGGGGTCGTGCGGATCGACGGCGACAGCAAAACCAAAACTCGACGGTGACGCTTGAATCCGCCGCCACGAGGCGCCGTAGTCGAGGCTGCGGAAGATGCCGTTGTGATGCTGTGCCCACAGGGCGTTGGGGGCGTCGCGGCATTGCACGAGACGGTGGACGTCCTGCGCATTCGGATCGAGGCGTCGTTCGGGCGGCATGTAATCGGCTTCCATGCCGCTGGCCGCCAAAGCCCAGGTGTGTCCGTCGTCACGTGTGCGCCAGACGCCGCCGGTCGAGATGGCGACGCTCACCTGTCGGCTGTCGCGCGGATCGATACAGATCGAATGAATGCCGGGGTGATCGTAGCCGCCCCCCATCCATTCGGCGCGCTCGGGGCGATCCCACAAGCTTTGCACCAGTGTCCAGGTGCGGCCTCGGTCGTGGGAGCGGAAGAGGCCACCGGGGATCGTGCCTGCCCAGAGAACGCCGGGGGCGTCGGGCCCCGCGGCTTCAAGCGACCAGAGCAGGGAGACCGATGGTGCCTGCGCATCGTTCGCAGATGCTTCGGACTGCTCTATTTGTGGGGTGAAGGCCGGCGGTGAGAGTTCGGTCCACTCGCTCGCGTCGCGTTCGCGGCACCAGAGCTTCACGCCGAAGTGACCGAGATTGAGCGCGGCGTAATCGGTGCCGTCGCGCGGGTCGCGCAGCACCATGCTCACGGGCTCGCCCGGAAAGTCGGGCGCGCTCGACTTCAGGCGCCAGACGGCGTCCTCACGCTGCCACGTGAACAATCCCTTGCGGGTGGCAACCAGCAACGTGGCTCCGGTGACGTGTTTCACGATCTGCCTCCTTGGCTCGCGCGAGTCTTGTTCGATGCTCGCGCATTCATCCGCCGCTTCCGCCGTGCTCCCTTATCCGCCCGAGAGCGCCTGGGCGACATACACGCGGCTGGCGTCGTTCAGTGTGTCGCCCAGCGTGTGTCGGTCGCGGATCAGCCGGCCATCGACAAAGACCGCGACGTGCGCACGCAATCGTCCCTGATCGTTGAACAGGTAGCCGCGCAACTCGGGCGTGAGCGTCACGCATTGCGCGAGCACGGCATGGACGGTCGGTCCATCGATGCACTGATCGTCAACGCAGACGTGGCGCTGAATTGCGGGTGCGAAGGTGACGGTCGCCATGTCCTGGTTTCGCGGATGCCATTGCGGCCAACGGATCCATCTTCCGAAGAGAACGAGACCTTCAGTGTAGACAATGCGGATCGCTTGCATGGTGTGCAGTGCAGCACTGTTGTGCGTTCGCCGCGCTATGTTTGCCGGAAGATAGCGGGCTCATCGTCCCTTGCGGCCAATCATGAGGCGAGAGGGCGCGGTTTGGTTTCCTTTGCATGACGAGCAGCGAGTATCGAGTCTCGTGGGGCGTCGTCGTAGGGTGTGGCATCGCATATCGGACACTCCCCATCCCACTTCACCGCGTTATTGTTCACCATTATCGGAGTGCCCGCGAGCGCAGTGCCGCAGGCAAACTCCAGGAGGGAGCAATGGCAAAGAACCGAGGAAAAGACATTGGCATGGGACGCTGGTCCGATGCGGCGATCAAGCGTCAGTGGCGCTTGCACAAGGCGGGCGAGGCATCGCAGAAGGAGGACTTGACGGTCAGGCGGCCGCCGGAGATGGCGAGGTGTGAAGGCTACTTCGTATGGAGCGGCCGTCAGGCGGCGTTTATCGGTCGGCACGACGGCGCGTTAAAGCATGGTGCGCGTCATTACGCGACCTGCACGGCGCAGGCCAAGCGCTATGCGAATGTGGCGGAGGCCCGGGCGGCGGCAGATGCCTTGGTGGGCGCGGTGCTGATCATGTACGGCTACGCCGCCAACTCCCCACTCTATGCCGTGGGGCGATGACGGCGTGCGCCGGGCCGAGCGGCAACGTTACTTGCCCAACTCGTGGCCGATGACCCCGCCGACGACCGCGCC
>NZ_KB290518.1:4294-25227 GCF_000282835.1 Pandoraea sp. B-6
GCCGACGACCGCGCCGCCGATGGTGCCGGCGGTGCTGCCGCCGGTGGCTTCGTGCCCGATGACCCCGCCCGCGGCGGCGCCGCCCAGCGTGCAGCCGACGAGGGACGAGCCCATCGCGAGTGCCGTGATGACAACGAGAATCGACTTCGTCGTATTCATGATGCGTCTCCTGAAGCATGAGGTGGCCGTGCGACCCGCAACGACGTGAATCCAGCTTAGATGGCACGCGTTTCGCGGACTATCGGTCGCGGCTGAATCGACTGTAGGAATCGGACGACAGGGGATGACCGGCAGGATGCGGAGCATGGGCGGGCAGAAACGACGAAGGCCGCACAGCGTGCGGCCTTCGTCATGCATCTGGTGGGGCGTGAGTGACTCGAACACTCGACCTACGGATTAAGAGACCGCTGCTCTACCAACTGAGCTAACGCCCCGGTGCTGCCGGGAACAAAAAAGGCTGCACGCGGCGCAGCCTTCGCTGTCGTACTTTGGTGGGGCGTGAGTGACTCGAACACTCGACCTACGGATTAAGAGTCCGCTGCTCTACCAACTGAGCTAACGCCCCGATGCTACCGGGAATAAAAAAGGCTGCACGGCGTAGCAGCCTTTTTCAGAATTCGTTTGGTGGGGCGTGAGTGACTCGAACACTCGACCTACGGATTAAGAGTCCGCTGCTCTACCAACTGAGCTAACGCCCCAACGAGACCGAGATAATATCGGCTCTTCCGTAAGGGGTCAACCCTTAATGGTGAAAATCCGCAAAAACGACTTATGTCAGGAGGGGTACCAGCTCGAACGCCAGCACGGCAAGCACCGCGCCGACGACAACGAGTAGCGAGCGCCAGCACATTCGAACGGCGCCTTTGCAGGGCATGGCGCCGACAGCGATCGCGCCGAATGCGGCGATCGCAAACATGCTCATGAGTTCCGCGTTGGAAAGGTGGGGCACGATCATCGCCGGTCTCCCTGCCGCTATTGCGCGAGTCAAATCATGTTTCAAGTATAGAAAACGGCCCCGTCCAAGCAAAGCGGCGCGGCAACCGGGATTTCCCCAGTGGCCGCGCCGCGCGTTGTTGCGATGCGATCTGTCCGAAACGTTCGATTCACTCGATCCAGGCGCCGCAAACGATCCTCAACGTTATTCGGGCAGATCGAGAATCAGCACGATCGTCCATGCGTCGTCGCCCTCGTGGTGGTACTGACGCTCCACCACGATAAACGGTTGCTTCTTGTCGCCTTGGCCGAGGAACAGCACGTCGCCTTCGGCTGGCATGCATTCGATCGGCGGCAGCGCGAGAGGGGTGCCCTTGGGGACGAGTTTTTCGGCCTTCTTCGCTGCGCGTTCGGTCCACTCGATATCGAATTCGATCTGACTCACCGGATGATCCTGTCTATGCAAAATGAAACGGCTGCATGGTAGCACGCAGCTTGCGCGACTCAAGAAAAAAGCCCGCGCCTTGGGCTGGGCGCGGGCGAAGGTCCCATGCGCTCGCGGGAGCGCATGGCGACAGGAGAGGCGCCCGTGGGGAAACCGTCGGTGCCCGCCCAACCAGAGGGGAAGTGCTCTGGACGAGCGGGCGTGCCGGTTGCCCGGTCAGGCTCAGGCGCGTGCCTGTCGGCGGGACAATACGAGGTGACGCAACACAGGCTGGCGATGCCGTCCTGCCTGTGTGCGTCACGTCGTGCTGCCGGGGTACGGCAGCACGACGAGGGACGGCGCGTGCGGCGCGGCTCGGAGGGAGGCTGAGAGCGGCGACCGACGCTGTCGATTGAGCGCTGCGGCGTGCCGCGATGCTCAGCGAGGGCTCAAGGCTTACGGATTCGAGTACTTCATTTCGCCGTTCTGGCGTGCGCGCACGAGATCGTCATACACCTGGGCGCGCGTCTTGCCCGGCGCTTGATTGGGCTGCATCGTGGCGAGCACGGGATACTCGTAATCGTTCTGCGGAATCAGGCCCTGCGCGCGGGCATCGACCAATTCCTGGCGAACCTGCTCGCGCGAGACCTGCGAGGTTTGCGACACCCACGCGAATTGTGAACCCTCGGGATAGGCATCGCTGCTCCGACCCGCCTGTGCGAAGGCGGCTCCGGCGGCGGTGACCATCAAGACCGACATCAGGGCTGAGGCGATGTGCTTGCGATTCATGACGTTGACTCCTGTCTTTCTCAGTTGCGGGGGCGCGCAATGCATCGGTACCGGCGTTCGCTTTCGTAGGCTTCGGTATGCGTTGTGTGCGACCGTTGAAGACAGTCTAGGCGTCTGGCTATCACGGAAAAATGGCAATTGAGGGAATAAATACTTCCGGGAATCGCAACAATGCGCGACGTGCGCCCAAAAAAAACGCCACCCGCAGGTGGCGATCACGACGTGGCTGCGATGGCTGCGGGTGTTGCGTTCAGCGCGTCGCGATGACGACGGCGGCGCCGGCCATCACCGTGCCGGTCGCGCGATTCAGACGTCGCACGGCGCGCGCCGAACTGAGCAGTCGGCGCGCGCGGGCAGCGAGCGCGATGTAGCTGCCGAACACGAGCGCGAGAACGCTCAGCGTAACGCCCACGATTTCGAGGTAGCCGAGCGCTGTCACCCGTTGCAGATCGAGCAGATTGGGCAGCAGGGCGAAGTAGAACACGACGACCTTCGGGTTGCCCATCGTGACCGACAGTCCTCCGAGAAACAGACGCCACGATTGCTCGCGCGGCGCGGCGGCCATCGGTTCCGCGGGCGCGGTGACCGGTGCGTGCCACATCTTCCAGGCCAGGTAGAGCAAGTAGGCGGCGCCGGCGTATTTGATCGCGAGAAACACGCCCGCGAAGGTATGGGCCAGTGCGGCGACGCCCAGCACGGCAAGCGTCAGCCACACGACATCGCCGATCGCCACGCCTGTTGTGAACGCGATGGCGCCCTGCGTACCGCGTCCGAGCACGCGCGCCACAATGGCCGCGATGCCCGGCCCGGGCGTGCCGGCGCCGACGAACAGGGCGAGGGCGAACGTAAGTAAAGGGGTCCACTCCATCTCAGTGTTTCCTCGCGATTGAGACGTTCAGCGTTGTCTGGAAACGTGCCGACGCGCGCGCCTCGACGGGGGCTCCTGTGCGCTCATTTGCACACAGAAATGCCCACTCAGGCGCCGAGCCAAGGCAGTCCACGAAAGCACCAGCCGCTCACCGTCTTTCGATGGCCGGTCTTGTCCTTGTCGCCCTCGAAGCCTTCGAGAATGTCGAACGACTGCGTGTAACCGGCTTCATAGGCGACCTTGGCCGCGGCCTTCGAGCGGGCGGCGCTGCGACACAGGAACAACAGCGGCGTGGTCTTGTCCGGCGTCTGGGAAGCGAGTTGCTCGAGGAAGTGTTCGTTGGGCACGCCTCCTGGGTATCGAACCCATTCGACGTTGGCGTATTGACCATCGGGTACCTGCGGGCGGCCGACCCAGTCGAGTTCGGCGCGCGTGCGCACGTCGATCAGGCGAACGTTGGCATCGGCGCCAAGCAGTGCCAGGGCTTCGTCCGGCGTCACGGCGCCTGCGTAGGCGAGCTGAGCGCTCGCGCGGCGTTGGGAGGCTTGCTCGAGAATGGCTTTGGCGCTTGTCATGGGGCTGTGATCTCGTTGAACGATGATTGTGCTTTATTCTAGCGTGCCCTTCGTGCGCGAGGCGCGTTACGTGTTGCGTGGCATCGGGATTGGCCGGCGCGCAGCCAGTGTTTGGCCGCGCGTGATGGCGGTGCAGGGCGACGCACAATTTCGGTTCGCGCCGATCGGTGGCGGGCACCAAAAAAGTGCATAATCGCAAAATGCACCAATGCAGTGATGTTTCGGTGCGCGTTGCACCGAATCGGGGAATTGTGGCCCGTGAGCGGGGATTCCAGGCTGGACGCACCAGAATGGAATATTCGCTTAGAAATCAGAGGGCGAGGGTCAGGGAGGGCAGGGTGATGGGTTGTTGGCACGCTTCCTGCTTATCACTGGCGAATCCGAACACGGAGTTCGTTAAGACGGTACGGCGACGCGGGCGATAAGCGCCAGCAGCGCCAGATTGAATCTTTCGGGAGATAGCATGAGCAAATCTGTGGCAGATGTGATGAATCTGGTTAAGGAAGAAGACGTCAAGTTCGTCGACTTCCGCTTTACCGATACGCGCGGCAAGGAACAACACGTCTCGGTGCCGGTGTCGCACTTCGACGCTGACAAGTTCGAGAGCGGCCACGCTTTCGACGGTTCGTCGATTGCTGGCTGGAAGGGCATCGAAGCCTCGGACATGCTGCTCGTGCCGGACGCGAACACTGCCTATATCGACCCGTTCTACGAAGAAAACACGCTGGTGCTGACCTGCGACGTGATCGAGCCGGCCGATGGCAAGGGCTACGACCGCGATCCGCGTTCCATCGCCAAGCGCGCTGAAGCCTACCTGAAGAGCACGGGCCTGGGCGACACCGCCTTCTTCGGTCCGGAGCCGGAATTCTTCATTTTCGACTCGGTGCAGTGGAGCACGGACATGTCCGGCTCGTTCGTCCGCGTGAATTCTGAAGAAGCCCCGTGGTCGTCGGCGAAGGACTTCGAAGGCGGCAACACCGGCCACCGTCCGGGCGTGAAGGGCGGTTACTTCCCGGTCGCACCGGTCGATTCGTTCCAGGACATGCGCTCGGAAATGTGCCTGTTGCTCGAGCAACTGGGCGTGCCGGTCGAAGTGCACCACCACGAAGTGGCGGGTCAGGGCCAGAACGAAATCGGCACGAAGTTCTCGACGCTGGTCGAGCGCGCCGACTGGACGCAGATTCTGAAGTACGTGGTGCACAACGTGGCACACAGCTACGGCAAGACGGCAACGTTCATGCCGAAGCCGATCGTGGGCGACAACGGCTCGGGCATGCACATCCACCAGTCGGTCTGGAAGGATGGTCAGAACCTGTTCGCCGGTAACGGCTACGGTGGTCTGTCGGAGTTCGCGCTGTATTACATCGGCGGCATTATCAAGCACGCACGTGCCCTGAACGCGATCACGAACCCGTCGACCAACTCGTACAAGCGTCTGGTGCCGCACTTCGAAGCACCGGTGAAGCTGGCCTACTCGGCCCGTAACCGTTCGGCCTCGATCCGCATTCCGTACGTTGCCAACCCGAAGGGTCGCCGCATCGAAGCGCGCTTCCCGGATCCGATGGCCAACCCGTACCTGGCCTTCTCGGCCATGCTGATGGCGGGTCTGGATGGCGTGCAGAACAAGATCCACCCGGGCGAAGCTGCCGACAAGAACCTGTACGACCTGCCGCCGGAAGAAGACGCAAAGATCCCGACCGTGTGCTCGAGCCTCGAACAGGCGCTGGAATACCTGAACGAAGACCGCGAGTTCCTGACCCGTGGTGGCGTGTTCACGGATGGCATGCTCGATTCGTACATCGCGTTGAAGACGGACGAAGCGCGTCGTATCGCCATGACCACGCACCCGCTCGAGTTCGAACTGTACTACTCGCTGTAATTGAATCGCTGCGCAGGGAATGCGCCGGCATGACGGAACGCCAGCGGCCGACCGTCATGCTCGACAGGCAAGGGGGATGGCCGCGGCCGTCCCCCTTTTTTATCCGCAGCGCGCATTCGCCACGTAGCCAGCCATGAACCTCTCGCCTCGATCCTTAATGAACAGTGTCCGTGCCGGTGGGAAAGGGCAGACGAAGCGCGCCGAGCACGCCGCTGCCGCGGAAGATCCCCATGCCGCCGAGATGACCCCCGACGCCGCCGGCCATACGACTGCGTTGCCGCCGGGCGTCGATCCGTGGGAAGCCAGGCTCGCGGCGACGGGCGTGTTGCCCGGTCTCGAAGCGTTGCCGACCGTCTTGCTGGTGCTTGAGAAGCAATCACTGCGTGTCGTGTTTGCCAACCCGGCCGCCGAGGCGCTGCTCGCGCTTTCGCGCCGTTCGCTGTCGCAAATGACGTGGAACGACGTCTTCACGAACGGCGAGGTGCTCGCGTCGACGATGGCCGATCTCATCGCCAACCGCTTTCAGACGACGCGCCTCGATTTGGTGCTCGAGCGCACCGCGCAGGAGCCTCTGCACACGCATGCGATTGTTGCCGCCCCCGAGGCCGCCCCCGATTTCGTGATCGTCGAGCTGATCGAGAACGAACAGAAGATCAAGAACGAGCGTGAAGAGCGCATCATCGATCAGGCGCTGATGAACAAACAGCTTATCCGCAACCTGGCGCACGAAATCAAGAACCCGCTGGGCGGGATTCGCGGCGCGGCGCAGTTGCTGGAGTTCGAGCTGGATCAGCGTGAGCTGCGCGAGTACACGCAGGTCATCATCAAGGAGTCCGACAGACTTCAGACGCTGGTCGACCGCCTGCTCGAGCCGCACCGTCATCCGTTCATTGCCACCGACGTCAACATCCATGAGGTATGCGAGCGCGTGCGGTCGGTGGTGCTCGCCGAGTTTCCGCAGGGGCTGTCGATCGAGCGCGACTACGATGTGAGCCTGCCCGACTTTCGTGGCGACAAGGAACAACTCATTCAAGCCCTGCTCAACATCGTGCGCAATGGTGCCGAAGCGCTGCGCGGGCAGATTGCACGCGGCGATGCGCGCATCGTCCTGCGCACGCGAGTGGCGCGAAAGATCACGATTGCCAAACGTTTGCACAAGCTGGCATTGGAATTGCATGTGATCGACAACGGGCCAGGCATTCCCGCCGACATTCGTGACCGCATTTTCTATCCGCTCGTCTCCGGGCGCGAAGGGGGGAGCGGTCTGGGACTCACACTGGCGCAGTCGTTCGTGCAGCGCCACGAGGGTTTGATCGAATGCGAAAGCCGGCCCGGACGGACGGATTTCCGAATCCTGCTGCCCCTGGGCTGAAGCGGCCCTCACGCCGTCGGCCGTAGCACCTGCGGCCGGGCATAGACGTTAAACGGTGAACAATGAAGCCGATCTGGATAGTAGACGACGACCAATCGATTCGATGGGTGCTCGAAAAGGCGCTCTCGCGAGCCAATCTGCCGGTGCGCAGCTTTACCGGTCCGCACGAAGCCAGCGCGGCACTCGAACACGACTCGCCGCAGGTGCTGGTCTCGGACATCCGCATGGCGGGCGGCTCCGGGCTCGAACTGCTGCAGACGGTCAAACAACGACATCCCGGACTGCCGGTCATCATCATGACGGCGTTCTCGGATCTGGATAGCGCCGTCGCGGCCTTTCAGGGCGGTGCGTTCGAATATCTCGCTAAGCCGTTCGACGTTGATCGCGCGGTCGAGCTGATTCTGCGCGCGGTCGAGGAAAGCCTGCGCGAGGCGACGGACGACGAACGCATCACCGAAGAGCCGGAAATTCTCGGGCAGGCGAGCGCCATGCAAGACGTGTTCCGAGCGATCGGTCGTCTCTCGCATTCGAGCGCCACGGTGCTTATCACCGGCGAATCGGGCTCCGGCAAGGAACTGGTCGCGCGGGCACTGCACCGCCACTCGCCGCGCGCCGGCGGGCCATTCATCGCGCTCAACACGGCGGCAATTCCGAAGGATCTGCTGGAATCCGAACTGTTTGGCCATGAGCGCGGGGCGTTCACCGGTGCGCAGGCCACGCGGCGCGGGCGCTTCGAGCAGGCCGAGAGCGGCACGCTGTTCCTCGACGAAATCGGCGACATGCCACTCGATCTGCAAACGCGTTTGCTGCGCGTGCTGTCGGACGGTAATTACTACCGCGTCGGCGGCCATAGTCCGATCAAGGCGAATGTCCGCGTGATCGCGGCCACGCACCAGAATCTGGAAGATCGTGTGCGGCAGGGTCTGTTTCGCGAAGATCTGTATCACCGACTGAATGTGATTCGCTTGCGTTTGCCGTCACTGCGCGAGCGCAATGAGGATATCCCGCTGCTGGTGCGTCACTTCCTGCAGAAGAGTGCACGCGATCTGGGCGTCGAGACGAAACGCATCAGCGAGGCCGCGCTGGCGCATCTGACGCGCTTCCCGTTTCCGGGAAACGTGCGTCAACTGGAAAACCTGAGCAACTGGCTGACGGTCATGGCCCCGGCGCAGACGGTGGAGATCAAGGATCTGCCGCCGGAGTTCCAGACGCTGGCAGCGGCGCCAGGGACCGGGGTGGGGGCGTCGGCTAGCTTGCCTGCCTCCCCCGCCGCGACGCCCCAGGCGGCAACCGGGACCACCGCCCCGGTGCCGGCCATCGCGGGTTATGGCGGCGTAGACGCGGGGCTGTCGGCTGTCGGCGGGATCGCGGGGGCTGGCGGGGCCGCTGCGGTCGCGGGCAATGTCGGCGCGACGGGAGACGGCACCGGAGCGGACAGCTGGGAGCCGCTCTTGCGCCGCGAAGTGGCGCGCCTGCTTCGTTCTGCGTCGCCCGACGTGATGGATCAATTGACGCGCCGGTTCGAGACGGCGTTGATCAACGAGGCGCTCGACTTCACGCGCGGACGCAAGGTCGAGGCGGCAAGCCGCCTTGGCATCGGCCGGAACACCATCACGCGCAAGATTCAGGAACTCGGGCTGGAAACCTGACGCCAATCACGGTAGGCTCCCAGGTTTGACGATTCGGCCACAAGGGAGCATTACCATGGCAAGACGCATCCTGTTGACGGGTGCCACCGGGCAGGTGGGCTGGGAGCTGGCACGCAGCCTGCAGGGTTTGGGCGACGTTCACGCTCCCGGGCGCGACGAGATGGACCTGCTCGACACCGACAGCGTGGTGCGCACCCTGCGCGACTTCTCACCGGATCTGATCGTCAATCCGGCGGCCTACACGGCGGTCGATCGTGCCGAGACGGACGAGGCCGCCGCGTATCAGGTGAACGCGGTCGTGCCCGGCATCATGGCCGAAGCGGCCAAGCGCACCGGCGCACTCGTCGTTCACTTTTCCACTGACTACGTCTTCGACGGTACGTCTTCCACGCCCTATCGCGAGGACGAACCCACGAACCCACAGAACGCGTACGGCCGCACCAAGCTGGCAGGCGAAGCGGCCATCGCGGCGAGCGGTGCGAATCATCTGGTGCTGCGCACGAGCTGGGTGTATGGAGCGCGCGGCGCGAACTTCCTGCTCACCGTTCAACGACTTGCCCGCGAGCGCGACGAATTGCGGATCGTGGCCGACCAGCACGGGGCGCCGACGTGGTGCCGCACGATCGCCGAACTGACGTCGCAGGTGTTGGTGCAGGGGTTCGGACGGAACGGAGGTGATGCCGACTTCTGGCGCGAACATGGCGGTTTGTACCACCTGACGGCCGCAGGGCAGACGACCTGGCACGGGTTCACCGAAGCGATTCTCGACCTGAGCGCAGCGCAGAAGCGTCCGAACGTTGTGGCGATTCCGACTTCTGCCTATCCATTGCCGGCCAAGCGCCCGGCGTATTCGGTCCTCGACAACGACAAGCTCGCACGGACTTTCGGCGTTCGCGCGCCCGACTGGCGGGCCGCGCTGGCGCTCTGCCTGGGCTGACACGACCGTCCCGCCTGACGGGCTCGAGCACCAAATCGGAAATTCCCCGGCGCGCAGGGCCGCATTCCTTCGGCAATATGGTGGCTTTTTGCGCGCGCCCATGAGCGCGCGCCAAGGAGTGACGCATGATGCCGGTTCAGAGCGGGATATCGGGTGGGGCCCAAACATCCGTCGCTGCCCGCCCGATCGAGGGCGGTATTGCAAGCGACCGCGCATTGACGTCGTCCGAACTGGCGGCACGCAGTGCGCCGCCGCCCGACGGGCTGCGCCACGCGGTGCTGCGCGCGAACGCGGACGAGCGTCGCGTGATTTCACTGCAAGTGGCCTGGCTGGCGCACAGGCTCGACGGGAGCGCAGGGAGCGCCGATGCCGCGGTTCGATTCGCGAGCGATACGACCCCGCTTGGCGTGTCGTCCGCCGAGAGCGCCGACTTGCTATTCGACAAGAGTGCGCTGCGGCAGGCATGGCGCACCCGCTTCTCGCATCTGCTTGACGGCGCGCGGGTCGGCGCGGTGGCGCGCGATCTGGTGAAGTGGTGCGCGGCGCCCGATGGCCAGACCGCGGTCGTCCCCCGATGGCACTGGCTGTCGTCGACCGATGACGCGACTTCCGATGTGCAGGCCTGCGCGCGTTTGCCCATGCATGAATGGCCGGTTGCCGTACTGAATGTCGCGCTAACGCTGTCGAATCTGCGCAATGCCGTGCTGCCTGATCTGTCGATGCCGAACGGCGACTTGCGCGGCGTGATCGCGCCGGGCGCTCAGTTTGGCGGCGGACAGTTCAGTGGGACATGGTGGACCGGGGCATCGTTGGCGAACGCGGGGTTTGCGTATTCGAACCAGGTCAATGCCGACTTCGACGGGGCCGATTTGCGCGGTGCCTGTTTTCATGCGGCGGATGTGAGCGGCGCGCGGTTCGTGGCGGCCGATCTTCGTTGCGCCGACCTTCGGCACACGGTGATGTGCGGCAGCGACCTGAGCGAAGCGCGGTGCCAGGGGTTGCACTTTGCGCAGGGGCGTCTGAACGGCGCCTCGTTCCATCGAGCCAAACTGCAGCACGCGTGCTTTACCGGGGGCACCGCACATGGCGCGAAATGGATTGGCGCCAAGGCCAAACGCTCGCAATGGACGTCGGTGGCCATGCGCAACGGGCAAGCCATCGGCGCCGATCTGCGGAGCGCCGAATTCCGCCAATGCGAACTCCTTGGGTGGGACGCGCGCGGGGCAAAGCTCAATGGTGCGTCGTTCGAGGCCTGCGATTTGGGCCATGCCCGGTTCTGCGGCGCAAGCCTGAAAGGCGTGCGCATCGGGGCCGGCTGCCATCTGGCCGGCACGCAGTGGCAGGGCGCCCGGGTTCGTCTGGACGCCGCGTGGCTGCGTCGCCTGACGCCGTCCGAACTCGAAGGTGTCGTGCAATCGTTGATGACGTTCCCGCTCGATCAGCCCGCGGCGCGCGCAAGCGTTTTCATGCAACTGCTGGTCGCACTTGCGCGCCCGCCGGGCCTCATGGACAAGGGGCGCGAGATGGCCCCGCGGCTCGAGCGCCTGCCCGAGTCGGTGCAGCGCAGCGACTGGCTCGGCCGTTTGCTCGTGTCGCGCATTGAGGCGGGCGGCATTGGGGAGCATGAGGGCTTTGCCGAAGTGCGTGCGCAATGGCTTGAGCGGACCCTTCACGATCTGACAGACACGCGCTGGTCACGCGCGCGTGCGCAATGGGGTACCGCGTCGCTCATGATCGCGTTGCACCGGCACTGTGGCACGGCATCTCCGCAGGCCGTATGGCCGCTCGCCGGGGCGATGTGCCAAACCCTTTACTGGGCCGGGGGCAGCGTGGATGGGGTTGGCGATGCCCGTGCGCAGGCGCTGCGGTCCGCGTGGTTCGACGCGTTGCCGCCGCAGGTGCATGTGGCGCTTTCAGCCGATGGGGTCGACGCATTTGATGCCGCTTACGTCGTGCTGATCGGGGCAAACGGCGGGGTTGCCGCGCGTCTGCCCAGGGACCTTCTGGCGAGTGTGCTGGAGGTGAGGGCGGGTCTTCCGGCGACGGATGGCGACGTGTCCCTCGCTTTTGAGACGCTGCCGGGCTGGCGATGGCTCGGTACGCGGGTTGTCGTGCGCGATGCGGCGTCGCCCGACGATTTTGTCCCGGGCAGCATGGCGCAACTTCAGGGGCTGCTCAGGGAGTTCGGCTTTCTTGCCGGGCTTTGGCCAGTGGAGCATCCGCTCGAGCCCTTCGTCCGGCTCGTCGGGCGTTGGTTGGGCACGGGCGGAGCGAGCCGCGCCGAGGCGGCATGTCACGGGGCGTGGGATCCGTGGCACTCGGCCGTCAGCACGGCGACAAGGCCGGCCGTGCCGACGCCATTGCGTACGTCCGACCGACTCGACGCCGTGGTCAGTTCGTCGCGCTCATCGAATCATGTGCGGTTGCGGCGGGCAGGACATGCCGATATCGACGATGTTTTTCGCGAGATTCCCGTCGTCATGCCCGCTGGCGAGCCGCCGTTGAGCGTCGTCATGGCGCGGCACGTTCGATGGGTGTCTGTCGTGGCCGGACTGGGTTGGCTGGCGACCCAACCGGAATGGCGCCGGCCGTGGTCGATCGCGAAAGGCGCCTCGGTGGCGCCGTCAAGTGAGGGGGTGCCGGCGGATGAGATGAGGGCCTATCGCGATTACGCGCTCGCGGCCCTTAACGAAACCCTGCGAGGAGACGTCGCGTCGCGTAACTTGCCGCAAGCGCTGGCGCTGCGCGAATGTCTGGCCGGCGAAACGAGTTCGGTGGAACGACTGGCAGAGCGGCTGGCCGACTGGCTGACATGCCCGGAGATCGCACAGCTTCCGGGGCTGGCGCAGGCGTGCCGTCAAACGCTGCCTTGGTTCTGGGCGATCCGTCTACCGCTCCCGGCGGCGGCGATTCGTCGGTGGATGCTTTCGGGGGAGGGCAATGTCGGTGCGCCCGTCGGAATCGAAGGGGATTAATCAGGAATGAGCCGGTTTTTGCCCGATGTTTCACCGTCAGGGCATGTCGTCTTTCGTGGTAAAACGTGTTTGCACGCCAAGCGTCGCCCTTCGCGGTGACGCTTTTCGGACGGCCGGACGCGTCATGCGCCGGCCGTTGGCGACTTTTGTTGGGTGTTGGCTGCGGATGCCATTGCGAAGCGGGACTGCCCAAGCGGCGGCCCTGTGCGCTGGGATACGGGAAGGTCAACGCCCTGTTCTCAGGCAATCAAGGGTTTCATACTCTCCCAGGCATCATGGACTCGACTGGTATCGCGTCAGGCTATCCGGGGTTCGTGGCTGTGAATCGTCGCGAGCTTGACGCCCACGTTCCGCTCTCCTGGCCATTGTTCGACGCCGATGGCACACCGCTGCTGGCGGCGGGCGAGCGTTTGCCGTCCGAGGCCGATCTCGACTGGCTATTCACCACGTTCGCGCCGCACCGGCCGCTTCCCGAGGGGGCGACAACGGGCGAGGCGGCGGGGCGCCCGGAGGCCGCAAATTCCGTATCGCCGCTGGGGACGGGCGCGTCGGCCGTGTACCTGCAGGGGTTGCCGGTGCCGTTGCCGGTCGGCGCGTGGATACAGGTGCGTGTCTCTCCGGACGCCGAGCGCCCGCGCGTACGCGCTCGCCTGATCGGTCGTGCGCCCAACGGTATGCTGATCATCACGCCGCCCGCTTCGGGCGACACGCGTCGACCGGTGGCGGCGGGTGACCGGCTTGCGCTATGGACATTCCCGGGCGACAACCTGTACGAATTCAATTGCGATGTACACAGCGTGCATCAGGGGCCGTTTGACTATGTGGTGCTTTCGCGTCCTTCGCAGGTGCGCGAGACGCCCGTGCGCCGTACACCTCGCGTCGATACGCGGCTGGTGGCGCGTCTGTCGCCACTGGACGAGACGTCGCGTGTCTCGTTCACCCGCATGCTTGCCGACCCGCAGGACACACCTGAGTGGCTCGTACTCGTGCGCGATATCAGCGCGGATGGCGCGGGAATCGTGGTGAAGGCGCCGCTGCCGGAAGGCTGTCATCTCGTCGCGTTGCAGTTCCGTGTGCCGATCGGTGCCGATGTGGTGGCGATTCTCGGTATGGCAGCGGTTCGCAGCGTGGAAGGTCCGCGGGTTGATGGGACGTGGGCCTATGGTTTGGAGTTCACGCAGATGGACACGCGAAACAAGGCGGCGATTCGCTGTTTTGTCTATGAGTCGCGCCTGACGGATCCGCGCAGCGGCCAATGAACCGAAAAGCCTTCGATGGAAAAAACGGCACCTGAATCGGGTGCCGTTCGCATGGCGTGCGCGTAGCGCGCGGAGCGCAGTGCCCAGGACGTGTCGGGACGCGCGTCAGTCCTTGAAGGTGGCAATGACAGGTGTGTGATCCGACGGCTGTTCCCACGTTCGGGGTACGCGATCGATCTCACATCCGGTGCAGCGCTCGGCCAATGCGGATGAGACGAGAATGTGGTCGATGCGTAGCCCCGCGTTGCGTCGGAACGCGCCCATGCGATAGTCCCACCAACTGAACGTCTTCTCTGGCTGATCGAACATGCGGAACGTATCGCGCAGCCCGAGTCCTTGCAGACGTGCGAACGCCTGGCGCTCCTGCGGCGACACCAAATTCTGACCTTCCCATTTCGCGGGATCGTGTACGTCGCGGTCTTCGGGGGCGATGTTGTAGTCACCGAGCAGTGCGAGTCGCGGATGACGCTCCAATTCGTCGGAGAGCCAGTGCGTGAGTGCGTCGAGCCAGTTCAGCTTGTAGACGAACTTGTCCGAATCGACGGCTTGTCCATTCGGGAAGTAACCGCAGACCACGCGTACGCCGCCGATCGTTGCGGTAATCAGACGCTGCTGCTCGTCGGCAAAATTCGGCAGGTTCTTGACCAGATCGGTCGCCTCTCCCACTTTCGCGTGGTTGACGAGCATTGCGACGCCGTTATACGTCTTCTGGCCGGTGAAGTGCGATGTGTAACCGAGCGCGGCGATCTCGGTAATCGGGAAGTTCTCATCGGTCAGCTTCAGTTCCTGAAGACACAGAACGTCGACCGGGTTGCTGCGCAGCCAGTCCTGCACATGACCGAGACGAACCTTGAGCGAATTGACGTTCCAGGTGGCGAGTTGCATGAATGTCCTTCAGTGATGTTCGGCAGGCTCAGTCTTTGGGAGCCGGTTTGTCGCTGGCATTGCCGGCGGGCAACTGCGGCACCGACACGAAATCGTCGAGCGAGAGGCCCTTTTCCTTGAGCAGCGCCTCAAGCACCGGTTGCAGACGGCCGAGACTTTCCTGAACGGCTTCGCGCACCGTGTCGACCACCACCTGCGTGCTCCGCTCGATCTCGATGTTGACGCGTGTGCCGGCGAGCTTGTCTTCGAACGTCGTCATGCGGCGTGTCTCGGGAATCAGCCACACTTCGAACCAGCCTTCCTGCCGATTGACCTCCGAGACCGTCAGGCTCGCGCCGTTGATCGCGATATATCCCTTCGCGAAGACATACTTGCGGAACGCTTCGGGAATCGCGATGCGCAGCACGCGGTTGGTGTCCGACGTGCGCACGCTGAGGATGTCCGTCGAGAAGTCGATATGGCCCGAGAGCGGATGGCCACCGATTTCGGCGCCGTCCTTGGCGGCGCGTTCGACGTTGACCTGTGCGCCCGCGCCGAAGCCGCCGAGCGTCGGGACGTTCAGGCTCTGCAGAATCACGTCGAACGACGCGCTGGTGGGCGAGAGCAATTGCGTGACCGTCAGGCAAACGCCGTCGACCGAGACGCTGGCCCCGAGCGTCAGGTCTTCGCAAAAGCCTTCGGGGAACGCCAGCTCGAGGGTGCGCATGCCGTCGCGATCGTCGATGGACGAGAGCGTGGCCGTGCCTTGAACAATTCCGGTAAACATCGTGATGTCGGTAACTAGAGTCGTGGGGTGCCGTGCCGCAGTATTCTACTGCCTAGCGCCGGTATGCCGCACGCCGTGCGACGTGCTACGATGCCGCCTTTTCACGGGATCGACATGAGTTTCGAAGGTTGCCTGCTGGCGGAGGACTTTTACTATTGGGCGGAGACGTCGCCCGCGCCGGACGGGCAATACCACGGCGTGGTGCATTTCACCGGCTGGCGCGACGTGGACGACGTCATCGAAACGCTGGACCCGCCGCTGACCCACACCACGCCTGAGGCCTATCGCTGGGCGAACGACGCGCTCGAAGCCGCTCACGCGCTGGCGAAGACGTTGGCCGAAGACGGCAGCCTCGGCATCGATCTCTGAACCCCCAGAATTTCACACGGCCTGCCTGAGGGCAAGCCCACCACGGACAGCATCATGACACAGACGAAATTTGAAATTCAGAAGCGCAAGGGCTTGAAGATCGGCGCCGGCGTGCGCCGCGGCCCGCAAGGCGGCAAACAGGTCGGCTCGCAAAACAAGCGCAATGCCGCCGGCAGCAAGCTGCTGGGCGCGTTGCTCGGCACCGCTTCGGAAGACGCGACGGCCGTCGACGCTGCCGGCACGACCGGCAACGACGCGACAAAGCAGGGCGCCGACAAGGCCTGAGCGCGTCTGCTCACCCCGCGGGTCAGGGAACGATCGCCAGAAACAGGAAGGCGGCGAACAGCACCAGATGGACGGCACCGTGCAGCACGGTTGTGCGTCCGGTACCGAGCGTGATTACGCCAACGAGCAGCGTCACGGCAAGCAGCACGGTCTCCTTCGGCGCAAGCCCCAATTCGATGTGCTGATCGAGCACGAGCGAGACGGCCGCCACGGTTGGAATCGTCAGCCCGATACTCGCCAGCGCTGAGCCGAGCGCCAGATTCAGGCTCGTCTGCAGCTTGTTCGCACGTGCGGCGCGCAAGGCGGCCAGCCCTTCCGGCAACAATACCAGCGCGGCAATCACGATACCGACGACCGCTTTCGGCGCGCCGGCCTCGGCGACCGCTTGTTCGACGGCGGGAGAGAGCTTTTTCGCCAGGCCGACCACGGCCAGCAACGCCACGACCAGCAGCCCCAGGCTCAGCACGGCCGTGCGGCCCGACGGCGGTGCCACATGCACTTCCTCACTCGGCGCTTTGGACAGGAAGTAATCGCGATGACGCACTGTCTGCACGAACACGAACACCATATACAGCACGAGCGAAATCATGCCCTCGAAGGCCAGTTGCGACGCCGTGAGTCCCGGGCCGAGTACTGAGCTGGTGTAGTTCGGCAGCACCAGTGTGAGCACCGACAGGGCGCACAGCACCGCGAGCGCGGCACTCGCGCCTTCGACATGAAAGCCCTGCGTGTGATGACGCACCCCGCCGAAGAGCAGGCACAGCCCGACGATCCCGGTCGAGACGATCATGATGGCCGCGAACACCGTGTCGCGGGCCAATCCCGCCTTGTCCGGTCCTCCCGAGAGCATCACCGAGACGATCAGCGCCACTTCGATGATGGTCACGGCCACGGCCAGCACCAAGGTGCCGAACGGCTCGCCAACCTTATGGGCGACCGTTTCGGCGTGATGCACGGCGGAGAATACGGCGCCGGCCAAAGCGGCGGCACACACCGCCAGCGAGGCGCCATAGGGCAGCCAACCGGCGAGGCCGAGCACGACAAGGGCCACGATCGGCGTGTACATGGTCCAGTGGCCCAGCATGGCGGTCTTTGAGGAGGACATCGTCGGAGACTCCAGAATTCGGGGAACGGGCAGGGCGCGAGGGACAGCAGATCCAGCAACGGCGAGAACCTTGCCTCGGTGAGAATGTCGAGGCGGCGAGCCATAGTCTCAGAAAAGTGACACCCCGACAACAGACGCCATTGACACGCCACGTTGCGAGCCAGGCCATGCCGGTCTGTCGAGAGGCCCACGGACAAACGATCTTCCTCGACCACGCCGTTGATACTGCGTTCGAGTCCGTCGAGGAAGTCGAGGTCGTGAACAACGCATCCGAGCTTCGTCGCTTTGATCGCCGCGCCGCCATTGACGCGTTGGGGGCGACCGGCGTAGTGTCTCGTGCATTCCTTTTACCACCAAGCTGTCGACGGGTAACGCTGTTGCTCACTTCTGTCGCGGCACACGGAGAACTGTTTTGAAACTGCTGCGTTTCGGCCCGAAGGGGCAGGAAAAGCCGGGCCTGCTCGATGGCGACGGCAATGTGCGAGACCTCTCCGGAGTGCTGGCCGACATTACGCCCGAGACGTTGAGTCCTCAGGGGCTGGCGACATTGCGCGCGCTGGATCCAGCGACGTTGCCCGTGGTGAAGTCGCCGGGGCGTCTGGGCGTGCCGTTCTCGGGGGTGGGCAAGTTCCTGGCCGTCGGTCTGAACTACAGCGACCACGCGGCGGAAGCGGGTTTGGACGCGCCGTCCGAGCCGGTGCTCTTCACCAAGTGGGAGAACTGCCTGAACGGCCCGAACGACCCCGTGGTGCTGCCCAAGAACGCCGTCAAGGGCGATTGGGAGGTCGAGCTGGGCTTCGTGATCGGCAAGACGGCACGGTATGTACCGCTCGAGAGCGCGCTCGACTACGTGGCGGGCTACTGCCTCGTGAATGACGTCTCCGAGCGCGAGTTCCAGATCGAGCGCGGCGGCACGTGGGACAAGGGCAAGGGCTTCGACACGTTCGGTCCGGTCGGCCCGTGGCTCGTGACGACCGACGAGATTCGCGATCCGCAACAACTGGGCCTGTGGCTCGACGTGAACGGTGTACGCCGTCAGACGGGCCACACGTCGAAGATGATCTTCAGCGTGGCGTATCTCGTGCATTACATGAGCCAGTTCGCCACGCTCAAGCCGGGTGATCTCGTGACCACCGGCACGCCGCCGGGCGTCGGCCTGGGGCAGAAGCCGGCGGTGTTCCTCAAACCGGGGGACGTGATGCACCTGGGTATCGACGGCCTGGGCGAGCAGACGCAGGAAGTGCACGCTTACGACACGCGCTGGCTCGACTGAGCGTGTAGCGGATGGCTTTCCTGTCCATCGCTCAGGGCGACGGATGTCCGGCGTTCGGCCCGGAAAATTCCGTCTCGGCATAGTCCGTCGGCGCAAAGTCATGCGTGGCATGGGCTGCGCGGTTCGCTTCGCGTGCGATTGCTGGCACACTTGTCCCATTCGTCTGCACCTGTCCGCGCCACTAGCGCGCGGACGCAACTATCGAGAGACCAATGGAACGATGTCCGTGGAGCGATGGCTTCGAGCAGTATCGTCAGTATCACGACGAAGAGTGGGGGGTGCCGCTGCGCGATTCGCGCGCGTTGTTCGAGCTGTTGATGCTCGAAGGCGCGCAGGCGGGGCTCTCATGGTCCACCATCCTTAAAAAGCGCGATAACTACCGGCTGGCGTTCGATCACTTCGATCCGGTGCGCATTGCGGCGTTCGGGCCGGAGGACGAGGCTCGCTTGCTGGCGGATGCCGGGATCGTGCGCAACCGTCTCAAGATCGCCGGCGTGATCAAGGGGGCGAGGGCCTACCTGGCGATGGAGGCCGCGGGCACGCGATTCAGCGACTTTGTCTGGCAGTTTGTGGGCGGCGAACCGTTGCAGAACCGCTGGACAGCGCTTGGCGAGGTGCCGGCGAGCACCGCCGTCTCCGATGCGATGAGCAAGGCGCTGAAGAAAGCGGGCTTTACCTTCGTGGGCTCGACGATCTGCTATTCATTCATGCAGGCGGCGGGTCTGGTGAACGATCATCTGGTCGCCTGTCCGCGTCACAAGGCGGTGAAAGCGAAGGCGTTGGCGGCGAGTCAAAGCGGCAGCGTGCAAGCCCGGAAACGCCGTGTGGGCGCGTCGTCGGCTACAATCGCGCCTGACGAATCAGGATCTGCCTAATGTTCAGCTACCGCCACGCCTTTCACGCCGGCAACCACGCCGACGTGCTGAAACACTTTATCGCCGTTGAATGCATCGATTACATGCGCCAGAAGGACGTAGCGTTCTGGTACATCGACACGCATGCGGGCGCAGGCGGTTACGCGCTCGACGGCAAATGGGCCGACAAGACCGGTGAGTTCGAGACCGGTATCGGCCGTCTCTGGACGCGCGACGATCTGCCGCCGCCGCTCGCAGACTACGTGACGTTGGTGCGCGAATTCAATCCGGACGGCAAGCTGCGCTATTACCCGGGCTCGCCGTTCTTTGCGCTGCAACTGCTTGGGGATCGCGATCGGTTGCGGTTGTTCGAGATGCATCCGACCGAACAGGACGTGCTGCGCGAAAACTTCGAGGCGCAAGGGCGGGAAGTGGCACGTCGTACGATGATTTTTGGTGCCGACGGGTTTGCGGGGCTCAAGACGATTCTGCCGCCGGCATCGCGCCGGGCGTTCACGCTGATCGATCCGTCGTACGAAGACAAGCGCGATTACACGCGTGCTACGCAGACCGTGCAGGAGGGACTCGACCGCTTTCCGACGGGGATGTATGCCGTGTGGTATCCGCTGGTGCAGCGTCGTGAGGCGGCGCAGTTGCCGGAGCGCATGAAGCGGCTCACGATCAACGGGCAGCCGATCAAGAACTGGGTGAATGCGTCGCTGACGGTGTGCAATCCGGTGCCGGGCGGTATGGGCCTGCACGGTAGCGGCATGTTCATTGTGAATCCGCCGTATATGTTGCAGGACACCCTCAAGACAACGCTGCCGTATCTCGTCAAGACGCTCGGCCAGGACAAGGGCGCGCAATTCACGCTCGAAGGCCGCCAGAGCTGACACATCCGACCCGCGCGGGTCGGATTACCGCTATTGTCGCCTTCAACGTCAACGTCAACGTCAACGCCAACCCGCGGCGCTCATTTGCCGGCGGCGGGCACTTCGTACGGTAGCGACAACAGTTCGTCCGGCGCCAGGTAGCGCCATTCGCCCAACGCGAGATTGCCCATCGGCAGACCGCCGATCGCGATTCTGACCAGCCCTTCCACTCGATTGCCTGCGGCGGCGACCATCCGTTTGACCTGATGGTATTTGCCCTGCGTGATCGTCATGGCAATCTCGTGAGACGAGGCACGCATGACATCCGTCGCGGCGAGCGGCTCCGTCTCGTCGCGCAGCAATACGCCGTCGCGCAAGGCCTGCAACATGTCGTCGGTGACCGGATGCTTGGTCGTGGCCACGTACCGCTTGGGCACGTGGCGACGCGGTGACATCATGGCATGCAGGAACGCACCGTCGTCGGAGAGCAGCAGCATGCCGGTTGTATCCTGGTCGAGGCGACCGGCCGGCTGCACGCCGCGCACGGCCATCGGCAACGGGAGTAGCGAATGCACGCCTTCGTGATGCGTCGGGCTCGTGGAGCACTCGTAGCCTTGCGGCTTGTTGAGCAGCACGTAGACGTGTTCGCGATATTCCCACGGCTCGCCGTCGAGCGTGAATTGCAGACCTTGCGGGTCCAACGACTCGCGCGGATTGTCGTGCACCACGCCGTCGATGGCAAAGGCACCGGTGACAATGAGTTTGCGGCACATCTTGCGACTGCCGAAGCCCTGCGATTGCAGTAAACGATCTAGCTCGATGATGCGATCTCCGTCCGGGCATGCATGAAAAAAGCCGATGATC
>NZ_KB290519.1:0-44806 GCF_000282835.1 Pandoraea sp. B-6
GCGGGAGGGTTCAGTCATGTATCGGTCGATCCTTCAGCCGGCACGACGTCACCTACGGGACGCCGCTCCCATGGCCTGTGGGCGAGTCAGAGCCTGTCAGGGCGATAGCTTACACCGCGATGCGTTACAGGTCTCGTCGGCGACGGCTCGGGAGCCGCCCCGGCCGCCCGACGTTGCCACCGTGCGATTGCGCGCCACTATGGGTGTTTGATCTCCATAAACGCAATTTAATGTAGAATTCAGCGTTTTTACTGGTTATTTGAACGAAGTTTTTCCTAAACTTCGATATCGAAGAGCGCCGCAAAGCGACACGTGCGCACCCCGAACCTTTCCGTCTCCGAAGAGAGTCGATTTGTGGTTCGAAGCATCGTGCGCGGGGGGAATAGAAAATGTACGTCGAACGGCACAGCCGTCCGGCAGGGGCACGTCTGACAATGCCGCGGGTATCGCGGCGCAACGAGCATGTCGTCGCTCTCGCGACGGGGCGACGGAGTGCCTCCGTGCGCCGCGCTGTCGTCGGTGTCCTGAGTGCCTTGCTGGGCACTGCCATGTTAATGACCGCGGGCCATGCGCTCGCCCAAACCGCGTCGACGGCCACGTCCACGTCGGCAGCGGCGTCGTCGCCCGTTGCCGCGAATACGAATCCGGTGGTCGTGGCGCTGCCGTCATCCGGCGCGCCCAAACCGATCCAACCGGCGGTGCCCATCGGTCAGGCGACGCTCACGCAGGGCGTGGCGCAGCTCAAGGAGCGCTACAACCTGTCGCATGTCTGGCTGCGCACGGAATCCGATGCTGGCGTGGGGCTCGAAGCGGCCACGTCGGGCGACAACGTCCGACAGTTGCTGCCCGTCGCCAGCCTGTCGAAGTCGGTGACGGCCATCGGCATCGCGCTGCTCGTGCAGGCGGGCAAACTCTCGCTCGACGCAACACTCGGCGATCTGCTCGACACTTATTCGAAACAGCACGGCAAGCCGCTCGACCCGTCGTTGCGCGAGCTGACCGTGCGACGCCTGCTCGCGCATCGCGCGGGGCTTGCCACGAACGGCTACAACGATCCCGTGAACGGCCTGTTCAGCGGACTGGCGATCCGGCGTGTGGGCGGCAGCGCGGACTTCTTCAACTATCTCGACGCCGGCGACGCCGGGCACTCGACTGGCAAGTCCGATTTCGTCTACTCGAACGTGTCGTACCTGTTGCTCGGCATGGTGATCGAAGCGGTTTCCGGCGACGATTACAAGCACTTCTGCGAAACGCACATCTTCGCGCCGCTTGGCATCTCCGGCGCCACCCTGCCCGACAACTGGCGTCTGCTGGCTCCGTTCGCCGGGTGGCAGATGTCGACGAGCGCGCTGCTCAAGGTGTGGCGCGTGTTCGACATTCGCCGGCCGAGCCTGCTCACGGAGAAGACGCTGCGCACATTGTTGCTTGACAAGCGGTCCGGCCCGGTCAGCGCGGATCGCGACGTTTACTACACGCTTGGCGTATTCATGGTGCCCGGCGCGGGCGAGCGAAACTATCGCATCAGCCACGACGGCATCGCCGACTTCTTCCGCACCCAGTCGACCTATTACACCGTGGTGGAGAAGACCGTACCCGGCGACAGTTGGGCGCTCGTGGTGTCGCCAATTCCGTCGCGCGGCCAGTTCGGCGCGATCCAGCGCGACGTGCGCCGGATCATTCGTCAGGCACGCCTGGTGCCTTGAGATCGCCGGCGGCGCGGACATCGCCGAGATCGCAAGGGAACGTACCGGCAATGAGCGCGCGCTTCTGCGACGCGCTCAGTTGCTTGACGCGGTACTCGGCCCGCGAGGCGGCCGAGCGATCGGCAAAGGTGAGCGAGAGCAGGATGCGCAATGGCGGATAGGCGCGCGTGAAGCGTGCGCCCTTGCCCGCGACGTGCGCCGCATATCGCGCCTCGACGTCGACGGCGATGCCCGTGTAGATGCGACCGCCCGCGCACTCCAGCAGGTAGAGGAACCAGGGCTTCGGTGGGACAGCCGTCATCGCGTCGCCCACGATTCGTGGCGGAAGTCGTGCGATCTGCGCGGTATGGCAAAGACGTTGGGGCAATGGGCAGGCACGAGTGCAGAGCGTGGCATGTTCGCGACGGAATTTGTCCTGATCGGGTGACGCTGTCGAAGTCGCTAGCATACGATATGCCCACGGCGATGCAAGCGCGCCCCCATCGCTGCCGGACCGCGTAACACGCCTGCCTGGCCCAACACCACAACGACAAGCGCCATGACCGAATCCGCCTCGCCGGACACCCCTGATCCCCGCCATCACCGCCCCTCGGCGGCCGACGCATTACGCCGCGAACGCCTGCGCTCACGGGTGCGCACCCTTGGCGGTTACGTCATTTACGCGATGTTCGCTGCCGCCTTGTGGGCCGCCAGCCATGGCAGTTCCGCCCTTGGCCTGTCGCCCACCGCCGCGCAGGCCGCCGTGCTCGTGCTGTTCACCATTGGGGCGTGGGCGTTCGGCCTGTTCCCGGAGCCGATCACCACGCTGACGTTCTTCCTGCTCGCCGTCCTGCTCCATGTCGCGAAGCCGGAAGTGATCTTCGCCGGGTTTCATTCGGCTGCGTGGTGGCTCGTCTTTGGGGGTGCGGTGACGGGTATCGCGGTGCGCACGACAGGACTCGGCGCGCGGCTGGCCGCGACGTTGTTCGCACTCAAGCGCCCAACGTATGCGCGTTATGTGGCGTCGGTGATGGTCGCCTGCGTGGGTCTGGCTTTCGTCATGCCCTCGACGACGGGACGTATTCTGCTGCTGATCCCCATCGTGCTCGCGCTCGCCGATCGCATCGGCCTCACCGAGGGTCGGCGCGGACGCACCGGTCTCGTGATGATGGTCGCCGCCGCGAGCTACATGCCGCCCACGACGATCCTGCCCGCCAACATTCCGAATAGTGTGCTCATGGGCGCGGCGGACTCGTTCTACGGCGTAAAGCTGCACTACGCGCCCTACCTGCTGCTGCACTTCCCTGTCCTCGGTGCGCTCAAGGCCGCCATTCTGGTGTGGGTGATCTGCCGCCTGTTCCCCGACGACGGCCCCCTCACCCAGGTGACCAACGGTGCCCCGCCACCGCTGTCAAACGATGCCCGACGCCTGTCGGTATTGCTGGCGTTGGCGCTCGCCGGATTCGCGACCGATGCCTGGCACGGCATCTCGCCCGCGTGGATTTCCGTTGCCGCGGCAATCCTCTGCCTGCTCCCCGCGATTCACATCATCACGCCCAAGACCTTCACCGAGCAGATGCACATCACGCCGCTTATTTACGTCGCGGGCTTTCTCGGTGTGGGCGCGGTCGTCGCGGATTCGGGGCTGGGCGAGAAGCTCGCACGGCTATGCCTGGATGCGGTGAGCATGACGCCGGGCACCCCCGCGATCAATGCCGCATGGCTCATCGCCATCGGCGCGGCCATCGGACTGGTCGCCACGCTTCCCGGTCTGCCGGCGGTGCTCACTCCGCTCGCGGGACAGCTCGCGAGCGCGAGCGGCCTGCCGCTCTACACCGTGCTGATGTTGCAAGTGCCGGTGTTCTCCACCGTCCTCCTGCCCTATCAGAGCCCGCCGATGATGATTGCGATGCATCTGGGCGGCGTCGGCATGCGCGATGGCACGCGGCTGACCGTCGTCATGACGCTCATCACCCTCGTCCTGCTCTTCCCGCTCGACTATCTCTGGTGGCACCTGCTCGGCATGTTGCCCTGAATGCCCCTATCGGCGGCTGGGTTCCCGACAGAAGACCAGCCATCGATCGCCGTCTTCCTCACGCCAGAACGCCCCCTCGCGTTCGAGAATCGCACCGAGGCGAAGACGTGTCGCACGAACGCGCGTGTCGCTCACGCCGGGCAGGATCATGCCGCGCACGTAGCCGACATGGGGCACCGTGCGCAACAGTGTCCGGATCAGTTGGCAGAAGCGCCTCACGGCATGCTCGCTTGCCTTCGCTTCGGCGTCGAGGCGGAAGTCGGTGATCGTCAGCACGACACCGGCAGGCACACGGTCGAGACGATGACAAAGGGACAGTTCGCCGTTCTCGACGCGCTGTCCCAGTTCGACGTGCGTGCGCTCGCAGATTTCAACGCGCGCCGTGAAACGGTGGGCTCTGAAGAATGCCGCAACGGCGCGCTCGCAAACGGTCATGGGCTTATCGGATGGTGTCGTACATCTTCGTGACTTGCTGGCCGATCATGCCGTACATCGCGCGCGACACTTCACGGATGTCCGCACTGGTCGCGTCAATGCGCTGACGCAGCCGATCGTTCGTGCGACGCGTCTCCTCGGTGAGCGACATCTCGAACTCGCCAAGCACATCGTTATCGCGTCCGGCAAGCGAATCGTCGTTGGACACGACATCGAACGGCGACTTCACGAACTGGCTGACGCCCTTGGTCGTTTCGCCGACCGCCGTGCCGACCACTCGCAACTTGCCCAACTCGCCCCCAAACCCTGCCGCGCCCGATCCCACACCGCCGGCCAATGAGAAGGTGCCGGAGACGATACCGCCAATGGCCGAATACAGCCCGGCGCGGTAATGCAAGTTGTTGGCGTTGTACTTCTCGCTGCGCGCGGTCTGGCCGCGCTCGAAGACCATTGCATCGTGACGCGTGCGATACGCCTGGTCGGTGTTGCGCTCTGCCACCCGCATGGCGAGAAACAGGGCGATGAGCGCCTGCGCGGATTGAAGGCCGTCGACCTGCTCGCGAATGCGCGGCAATACGCGCGCGCCCTCGTCGTCGGTCGCGGCGCGTTGCTGGGCGTCGGAGGCGGCAATACCGGCCTGACGCGGATTCGCCGACGTCGAACTCAATGCATAAGTCATGTCATCACTCCGTAGGTAGACGACGCGGCGGAAAACCGCGTCCGAAAGATCCGCGCGGGCTCACGCCCGGGACAACGAGGCCGCGATACGAATGCGCATCTCGCCCGTTTTCTGCACTTGCTCGCCCGTGGACACTGCGATGTCGCTCTGCTGACCCACGAGCGTTTCCATCCGCTTGGCGGCACGTTTCTTGTCGTCGCCATTCATTTGCATGAGCATCTGCAGCCACATCATGTCGACGCCGAGATCGCGCGCTTCGAGTTGCAGCTTCGCGCGCTGTGCGCCGACGATCCCCTGCCCAAGGGCGTTGGCGCCGGTGAACGTGCCGCGCAGTGCGCCCGAGAGCGACCATGAGCCACGCGCCACGGCAAAATAGCCCTGAATATTCATGCTCGACGTGAAGGACTTGGTCAGTTCCTTCGATGTCACCGCCTTGCTCTTGGCGACTTGCTTCGCGGCGTTCTTTGCGACTTTGTCGAAAGCGCGCGAGGCCATCTGTTCGACCATCTGCTGCGTGAACTGCTCGGCCATGCGATTGAAGCCCGCTTTCGCCAGTCGGCGACCGCTCTGCGTGCCGCTTTGCAACAGCGACTTGCCCACGCGCTTTCCGACCTCGTTGCCGACGACGAAACCGATCTCGGAGACCACGCGAGACTTGATCGCCGCGACGGCAGCCTTGTCGCCCGACTTGACCGCCTGCTCCAGCGCCTCGCCCGCGCCCGCCTTGAACACACGGCTCGCGGCTTTGGTCGTCGCGCGCTTGGCAATGAAGCCCCTGATCGACGTGCCGAAGCCGATGACCATGCCGAGCATCTGGAACGCCAGTTGGGCGTGTCCCCACTTGGTCGCTTCTTTCTCGTGATAGGCCGCGTTCTTCGGGTCGACGAGCGCCATCGTCTTGTGGAACGCCACGCCGAGCCCGGCAATGCCTGCGCCAACATCGGCCACACCGCCCGCGATCATCAGCGGATTCATGCTGAGGACGCCCGTCACGACCTTGACCGCGCCGACCACCACGTCGACCGCCGCGATGAGCCAGTCGAACACCACGCCAAAGATGCCGCCTTTGCGGGCCTTGTTGGCATCCTCTGTCTTCGCGTCCATCTGCTCGCGATACTTCTTGATGTCCTCCTGACGCAGCTTTTCCTGACGCTCGCCCATCAACGTCAGCGCCCGCTGCGTGGACTTCGCGGTGTCGCCCAGCGCGTCCATCGCGATCATCGACGCCATCATCGCCAGCGTGGACGGATCGACGTTCTCGAGCGCAGAGAGCGTTGAGGCGTTCGCAGCGTTCGAAGTGCCGTCGGCGCTGGACGCCCCCAGCGCGTTCGCCGCCAGTCCGCTGCCGACGGCAAAGAGGCGATTCAGCAGGCGGGCGAACGCGTCGTCGGCGTCTTGCCAGTCGACGCCGGTCGACGGGTCTGGCGCAAAGTCCTCGGTGCGCAGCCAGTCCAAGCGTTCGCGTCGTTGACGAGCGGCATCCGGCGACTCGATGACGTCGTTCGCAACGGCGACGGCAGCTGCGGGCGCGTTGCCGACGTTGCCGGTCCAGGCAGGCGCGTACGCGGCTCGTGGGGAATAAATGGCGGTCATGTTGATTTAGGATCCGAAGTGGCATTCAGCGCGTCGCGCCGCGCCCGTGCCGAGCGGGCGAGCTTGTCGTGCTGAGGCAGTTGTCCGCAGATGCGCAGCGTTGCGTCAAACGATTTGCGAGCGAATTCCCGGTTGCCTGCGTGCTCGTAGCTCATCCCGGCGAGATACGGCGGGCGCGGGTCCGACGCGTGAATCAGGCCGGCTTTCGCGAAGCACGGCAGCGCCTGTTCGTGCTGCCCGAGTCGCTGGTAGCACAGGCCGAGCCCGAACCAATCGTCAAACGACCATTGGTCGAGCGTGGCGAGTACGAAGTACACCCGTTGCGCCGCCGCGATCTGGCCTTGGGCGAACCGCTGGCAGGCATGGGCGCGCACACGCGCGAGGTCCGCCTCGTCCAGATCGGCCAGCATGCGCAGCGCGCCCCCGCGTTCGAAGAATCGCGAAAGGATCGCTGGCGCGTCGTCCGCGCCCGGGGCCGGCGGCGCGGTGTCCAGGGACGTTGCCGCCATCATGTGCGCATCGACCCGTTGATCTGGTTGAGCTGCGAGCCCTGCGAACTGTAGATCGTGTTCACCAGCGTGGAGGCGCCGTTGTACTCCTGCAGCTTCTTGTTGATCTTGATCTGGTCAACCGTGCGGCTGTCAGAGGCCTGCTCGGTGAAGCCCTCGGCGGCAGCCTTCAGTGTGCGCAGATCGGACGCGTTGTATTGCGCGTTGCCTCCCGTCGGTGTGGTGTAGCCTGGCTCGCCGACCCGCTTGGTGCGCGACTCCCACTCCATCATGGTCTTCTTCGTCCCGTCGCCGTACACGGTGATCTGGATGTTGTGCTTGTCGAAGAACGCCCGGATGCCGTCACCGACGGTTTTCTTCTTCGACGTGTCCGAGCCGATGTCGTTGATCAGCGATTCGATCAGGTTCCCGACCTCGCGCGCCTCTTGTCCCTCTTTCTGACGTCGCTGCATTTCCTGGATCATGTGCTGCGCCTCGCCGTTGTTCATCTCCATCATCAACATGGCGTATTGCGCGAGCGTTCCGTGAAAATCTAGCGACTTCGTGACGCCACCGACATTGATGTCGCGCGTGAGTCCGGTTTGCGAGGGTACGAGGCGGGAAGAGGCGTACTGGATAGGCGTCATGACACTTGATTCCTGAAGTCGGTGAAATCGGGGCGGGCAAACGCGCGTCAATATCGACGCGCGACGGCAGACCTGCGCGGCCCTTTGGATCTTTGGATGCGGGTTAGATGCTGGTCACGATCTTCTTCATGATTTCGCCAAGTTTGGCGATCACCGCGTTGTAGAGCGTGAGGGTGTTGTCGTAGCGGGTAACGAAACGTTTGAGCTGGATCTGCTCGCTAGTGCTTGACGCCCCGTCGGTCAGGGCCAGCGACTGAAGCCGGGATTCCAGCGCCTTCAGAGCGTCCGCATCTAACGGCGTGTCGGCGACCTGAGTCGACAGCAACTCGTGCCGAATCGCGAAGTCTCGCAGCGCTGGCGGCAACCCTTCGGGAGTCGTGCCCAGGGAAGCCCGCTGCGCCATGTCCCCCACTACCGTTGCAAAATCGCGGGCGTCGCGAGCGACGTTGATGCGCGTTTGCGCCTGCGCCAGCCACGCGTCGGCCATCGATTGCAGGGTAGTCAACTGATCGCTGGCGACGGCGATCGTCGAGAGCAGCGGATTTTGGGAATCGGTGGGCTTGGCGCGAAGCTGGCCAGCGACATCGGTGTACGCGCGCGATGGGGATGGGGTGCCGGAGATTCGATCGATCATGCCGAATCTCGTCTCAGGCGCAGACGCGGCGCACGGCGGGCGCACGCTTCGCGGGAACGGTTGACGCCGCGGCGAGCGGCACGGGCGCATCGGCGCGCATCCGGTCGAGCGTGTGCGCAAGGGCCGCCGTCATGCGACGAATTTCACGTTCGTCACGTTGAAATGCCTCGCTCCGCACGAGTGCCTCAAGACGCTTGAGCTTCTCGCGGGCGTCGGGGGTGCCGGCCGCTTCGAGACGCGCCACTTCGTCGAGCACCGCGTGGTAGTCCTGCATCTGGCGGTGCAACTTGCGCCCGGCCAGCTGCATGTCGGCGCATGCGCGTTCGTACTGAACGAGAAGATCGTCCGCCGCGTCCTGCACTGGAGCGACGGACGCGGGGGGCGTGAGGGTGGGATGTTGCAACGGGTCAGACATGGAAGCGCCTCCGTATGTTGCGGTCAGTCGAAAGACATAACGCATCGTACAAAGACACTCGACGCTCGCCTTTGCAAAGGCAGCATTCCCTTCCGGTATCACGCCGCGCTTCAGTGATTTCCCATTCGCGCGGCGTGTTTATCGCTCACGATTCACTCACGCGACGCCGAACCCGCCCCCTCCCGGCGTCTCGACGACAAAGATGTCGCCCGGCTGCATTTGCGTGCGTCCGATGTGCGCCAGTGTCTCGCGCGTGCCATCCACGCGCTCCACGTAGTTCGCCCCGAGCGCCCCCACCGCCCCGCCTTGCGCCCCGAACGGCGCATGCACGCGGTTGTTGGAGAGAATCGACGCGGTCATCGGGGTAAGGAAGCGAATACGTCGCACGGCCCCGTTACCGCCATGCCAGCGCCCCGCGCCGCCCGACCCGACGCGAATCCGGTGGCTCTCCAGGCGCACCGGATAGCGCCACTCCAGTACTTCGGGATCGGTCAGTCGCGAGTTGGTCATGTGCGTCTGTACCGCGTCGGCGCCATGGAATCCCTCACCCGCACCGCTACCGCCCGCGATGGTCTCGTAGTACTGATACGTCTCGTTGCCGAATGTGAAGTTGTTCATCGTGCCCTGGCTCGACGCCACGCGTCCGAGCGCACCATAGAGCGCGTTGGTGATGGCGGACGACGTCTCCACATTGCCGGACACCACCGCCGCCGGGTACACCGGATTGAGCATCGAGCCCTGCGGCACGATCACCGTCAACGGCTTCAGGCAGCCCGCGTTGAGCGGAATATCGTCGTCGACCAACGTGCGGAAGACGTACAGCACGGCGGCCATGCACACGGCCCGCGGCGCATTGAAGTTGTTCGGCAACTGCGCCGACGTGCCGGTGAAGTCGATGGTCGCGCCTTGCGTGGCGTGATCGACGCGAATTGCCACCTCGATCACCGCACCGTTATCCAGCGCGTAGCGATAGTGCCCGTCGGCCAACGCGCCGATCACGCGGCGCACGGCGGCTTCGGCGTTGTCCTGCACGTGCCCCATATAGGCGAGCACCACGTCGCGCCCGAACTCGCTCACCATGCGACGCAGTTCATCGACCCCCTTCTGGTTCGCCGCGACCTGCGCCCGCAGATCGGCCATGTTCTGGTCGATGTTGCGTGCCGGGTAGCGCGCACCGGCCAGCAGCCCGCGCGTCTCGCGATCGCGCAGTTCGCCCGCCGCGACCAGTTGCCAGTTATCGATGAGCACCCCCTCCTCCTCGACGTGCGTCGAATCCGGCGGCATCGATCCCGGCGTGATCCCGCCGATATCCGCGTGATGGCCGCGCGAGCCGACGTAGAAGAGCGGCTCGGCGTTCGCGGCACCGTCCGCGCCCACGAACACCGGCGTGATGACCGTGACGTCCGGCAAATGCGTACCCCCGTGATACGGGTCGTTGAGCATGAAGACGTCGCCGTCGCGCATCTCGCCGCGATTGCGCTCGATCACCGTCTTGATGCTCTCGCCCATCGAGCCCAGATGCACCGGCATATGCGGCGCGTTGGCGATGAGGTTGCCGTCACGGTCGAACAGTGCGCACGAGAAATCCAGACGCTCCTTGATGTTCACCGAATACGCCGTGTTCTGCAGACGCAGCCCCATCTGTTCGGCAATCGACATGAAGAGATTGTTGAAGATCTCCAGACGCACCGGATCGGCTTGCGTGTCCCGGTCAGCGGCATCGCGTTGCGTGGCGCGCGGCACCACGCGCGCCAGCACGAGGTTGCCCTGCGCGCTCATCTGCGCCTGCCAGCCGGGCTCGATTACCGTCGTGCCGCTCTTCTCGGCAACGATGGCGGGCCCATCGATGGTGTCACCCGCGAGCAGCGTATCGCGGGCAAACAGCGCTGCCTCGTGCCAAGCGCCACCGGCGTAGAGCTTCACGCGATCGCCCGCCTGCGGTGCGCCCGACGTGCGGGCATCGAGCGAAGCGATGTCGACGGGGGCGTCCGAGCGGCCGATGGCTTCGACCGACGCCACCTCGACGATCAGCGCCGCGCCGTCCATTAGGAACGAATAGCGCTGACGATAGGCCGCCTCGAAGGCAGCGCGCATTTGTGCGACGTTACCGAACGGCACCGCCAGCGCCGAATCGGTGCCCGCGTAACGCACATGAACCCGACGCACCGTGTCGATGCGCGACGGCGGCACGCCCTGCGAGAGCAGGACATTCACTGCGTCGTCGGCGAGCGCGCCAAGCGCGTCGTCCAGCGCCGCCAGACCGTCGTCTGACAGCGGCGCTTCGATCATGCGCTCGCGCATCGCCGTCTGATCCGCGAGGCCCATGCCGTAGGCCGACAGTACGCCGGCGAGCGGATGCGCGAAGACCTTCGTCATGCCGAGCGCATCGGCAACGCCGCAGGCGTGCTGACCGCCCGCCCCGCCGAACGTCGTCAGCACGTAGCGGCTCACGTCGTGACCGCGCTGCACCGAGATCTTCTTGATGGCGTTGGCCATGCTGCCGATTGCGATTTCGAGGAAGCCTTCGGCGAGCGCTTCGGGCGTCTGATGGCGGCCGGTCGCCTGTTCGATCTCCGCGGCCAATGCGGTGAACTTCGCCACCACGACATCGCGGTCGAGCGGCTCGTTGGCGTGCGGGCCGAACACCTTCGGGAAATGCGCGGGCTGAATCTTGCCGAGCATGACGTTGCAGTCGGTGACCGTGAGCGGGCCGCCGCGTCGATACGCCGCCGGGCCCGGATTGGCGCCGGCCGAATCCGGCCCCACGCGCAGACGCGTGCCGTCGAACGACAACACCGACCCGCCACCCGCGGCCACCGTGTGGATGCTCATCATCGGCGCGCGCATGCGCACCCCGGCGACTTGCGTTTCGAACACACGCTCGAACTCGCCGTGGTAATGCGAGACGTCGGTCGACGTGCCGCCCATGTCGAAACCGATCACCCGCTCGAAGCCTGCCGCGCTCGACGCGCGCACCATCCCGACGATGCCACCGGCCGGGCCGGACAGAATGGCGTCCTTGCCCTGGAAGTTGTCGGCACGGGTGAGGCCGCCGCTACTCTGCATGAACTGCAGATTGACGCCCGGCATTTCCTGCGCGACTTGCTCGACGTAGCGTCGCAGGATCGGCGACAGATACGCGTCGACGACGGTCGTGTCGCCGCGCGAGACGAGCTTCATGAGCGGCGAGACTTCGTGCGACACGGACACTTGCGAGAAGCCCAGCTCGCGCGCCATCGTCGCCAGCGCCTTTTCGTGGGCCTGATAACGATAGCCATGCATCAGCACGATGGCGAGTGCGCGGATCCCCTTGGCGTAGACCGCTTCCAGTGCGCGGCGCGTCGCCTCGGCATCGAGTTCGCGCACGATTTCACCATGCGCACCGACACGTTCGTCGATCTCGACGACCTCCGCATACAGCGCCTCCGGCAATGCGATATCGAGATCGAACAGGCGCGGGCGGTTCTGATAGGCGATGCGCAGCGCGTCGCGAAACCCTTGCGTCGTCACGAGCGCGAGCGGCTCGCCCTTGCGTTCGAGCAGCGCGTTGGTGGCCACGGTGGTTCCCATTTTCACCATCTCGACCCGCTCGGGCGTGATCGGCTCGCCCGGCGCGAGGTCCAGCAGGTGACGAATGCCGGCCACGGCGGCGTCGCGATATTGCTCGGGGTTCTCGGAGAGCAGCTTGTGCGTGACGAGCGTGCCGTCCGGGCGGCGCGCCACGATGTCGGTGAAGGTGCCGCCGCGGTCGATCCAGAACTGCCAGCGTGAAGCGGTCTGGTGCGCAGGCGCGCGGTTTTGAGCGGAGGGCGTGAGGGCGTTCGTCATGGGGTCACTCGCAAAGCAATGGTCAAACGTGAATCGACGGGGTGACGGTGCCGGGGCACCGTCGTCATGCTGTGTTGGCGCGGGGCGCGCGTGTCCCGGCGTGTGGCGCGGCCGATGTCGTCCGCCGCGCCACACACTCGCAAATCTCGCTACCGGGAGAATTAAAGAGAAGTCATCGGACGCGGCAGCGACGGCTGCCGCGGTATTTCATTGGCACAGGGTGTCGCGTGTCACTGCGTGTGCGCCTCGAGCGAATCGAGATCACGGCCACGCGTCTCGGGCAGCGTGAGCGCCGCGAGAATCAGCACGCCGTAGGCCACGCCGGCGAAGATCCCGATGGTCGTGCCCAGGCCGTATTGCTTCGAGAGCATGCCGATCAGGAACGGGAACAGGGCGCCCACGGCACGGCCGACGTTGTAGCAGAAGCCCTGGCCGGAACCGCGCACGCGGGTCGGGAACAACTCGGTCAGGAATGCGCCCATGCCGCTGAAGATGCCCGAGGCGAAGAAACCGAGGGGGAAGCCGAGCCAGAACATGGCGCTATCGGTCAGCGGCAGCGACGTGTACGAGAACGCGATCACCATCGAGCCCACGGCGAACAGAATGAAGTTCGGCTTGCGGCCGAGTCGGTCCGTCAGATACGAGCTGACCAGATAGCCGACCCACGAGCCGAAGATGATCATGGCGAGGTAGCCGCCGGTGCCCATCACCGTGAGATGGCGCTCCGTCTTCAGGTACGTGGGCAGCCACGTCGTGATGGCGTAGTAGCCGCCTTGTGCGCCGGTGGTCAACAGGGCGGCGCGAATCGTCGTCGAGAGCAATGCCGGGCTGAAGATGGCCGCCAGGCCGGGCGCGTCGTCCGACGTCTGCTTGGCCTTCTCCTTCTGATAGACCTCCGGCTCCTGCACGTAGCGACGAATGAAAAGCACGAGCAGCGCGGGCAGCAGGCCGATCAGGAACAGTCCGCGCCAGGCCATTTCGGCGGGGAACAGCGAGAACAGCACCGAGTAGAGAATGGCCGTCAGGCCCCAGCCGATGGCCCAGCCGGACTGCACGAGCCCCACGGCCTTGCCACGGTCGCGGGCGCGCATCACTTCACCGATGAGCACGGCGCCGGCCGTCCATTCGCCGCCGAAACCGAAGCCCATGAGCGCACGCGCGGCGAGCAGTTGATGGTAGTTCTGCGCGAGTCCGCACAGCCCGGTGAAGACGGCGAACCACAGCACGGTGAGCTGCAGTGTGCGCACACGACCGATGCGATCCGACAGAATGCCGGCCGCCCAGCCGCCAAGCGCCGAGGCGAGCAGCGTGAGCGTGCCGATGAAGCCCGCGTCGGCAAGGCTGATGCCCCACGTCGCGACCAGCGTCGGAATGACGAAGCTCAGCATCTGGGTGTCCATGCCGTCGAGCATGTAACCGACCTTGCAGCTCCAGAAGGCACGCTTTTGGCGCGGGGTGGCGTCGCCGTACCAGCCGAACAGGCTGCCGCCTTTGTCAGACGTATCGGCCGTGCCGGCGGAGACTGCTGCCGCCGGGGGCGCGAGAGGGGTTTTGCTTTCCATGAGAAAAAAAGGCTCCGGTGATGTCGTGACTTGCCGTGTGATGTGCCCTCGGGCCGCGCTCTCCGATGGGCGTGTGCGGTCACCGGCAGGCGATCCTTCCCCTGCCGCCTCCCGTCATGGCGCGGTGTTTCTGTCGTGCTTGGTGCTCGGGTAAAGCTTCAGTGATGCGTGCTGCTTGCGTGAAATTTGCGGGGTGCTTCAGGTCATGCGTCGCTGGCCGGTATTGCCGTGATGCCAGGGTGCCGTGCAACGCACGTCGCGCGCGATCAGAAAACGGCGAGCGACGCGTTCGGGATATCCGTCATCAGCATGTAGCCCGGCCGGTGTGCGATGGCGATCGGCAGCCTGGCCTCCATGATTGCGGTCTGCGGCGTCACGCCACAGGCCCAGTAGACAGGCAGCTCGCCGTCGCGAATGGTGACGGCGTCGCCAAACTCCGGCTTATTCAAATCCGCGATGCCGAGCGCCGCCGGGTCACCGATATGGATCGGCGCGCCGTGCACGCCGGGGAACCGGCTCGTGATCTGCACAGCGCGAATGGCATCGCCCCCCTTCATCGGGCGCATCGACACGACCAGCTCGCCACCGAACTTTCCGGCGCGCTGATTGGCGATATTGGTTCGATACATCGGCACGTTGCGTCCCTCTTCCACGTGACGCAACCCAATGCCCGCCTGCGCCAGCATGCCCTCAAAGGAGAACGAGCAGCCGATGGCGAAGACGACGAAGTCGTCCTGCCAGACTTCGGCCAGGTGATCGACCTGTTCGGCGAGCTTGCCGTCGCGGTAAACGTTGTAACCCGGCACGTCGGTGCGGATATCCACCTCGCGACCCAGCGCCGGCACGTGCCATTGCCCTGGCTCGCCCACGCCGAGCAGCGGGCACGCCTTCGGATTGCTTTGGCAGAAGCGCAGGAAGTCGTGTGCGTAAGCCTCCGGCAGAATCGCGAGGTTGGCTTGTGCGAAGTCGCCGCAGTACCCGGCGGTCGGCTTGCGGAACTGACCGCTGCGCACGGCCTGACGGAAGGCGAAGGGCGTGATGGCGTCGCGTTGCGAGGCGAGGTCGTCGAGCACGGCGGGATGGTTCATGACAGCTCCGGCATTGAGGGGGATGCATCGGTGGCATCGGATGGCTGAAGCATAGAAAGAAAAAAAAGTTGTCGCTAACGAGTTTTTCTACGCGCTGCCGTATAGAATTTCTTAACAACGTCACGGGTTTTCCCGAGGTTCGTTGTTTTTTTCTTCTCCGATCCGAGGTCAAATTTTGGGCACGCTCCCGACCCGCCGAGTCCCATGAACACGCGATTTCTCGAAACGTTCGTCACGCTGGCCAAGCTGCGCAACTTCCGTGCGACGGCCGCGGCACTGCACGCCACGCCGGCGGCGATCTCACAGCGGCTCAAGGCGCTCGAGGAGGAGCTGAAAACCGTGCTGGTCGATCGCGACAGTCGCGAATTTCGTCTCACACCCAACGGCGAATACCTGCTGGGCTATGCCAAGGCGGTGGTGGAGGCGGCGCGCCGTCTGCAGACGGCGGCATCGGGCGAAAGCACCTTGCGCGGACGGTTGCGTCTCGGCGTGATCGAGACCGTCGTGCATAGCTGGCTGCCGCACTATCTGCGACGCCTGGCGGCCGACTATCCCTCGCTGGAAGTCGAGTTGACGGTGGACGTCTCGGTGCAGTTGCAGCGCCGCCTGATCGCGGACGAGCTCGATCTCATCATCCGCGTGGAGGGCAGCGACGACAGCAGCGTGGTGTGCGATGCGCTCGCCAACTATCCGGTGCACTGGATCGCGCGCACGGGCATGTTTCCGAACACGCGCAGCGGGCTCGCGAAGCAGGTGCTGCAGCATCCGATCCTGACCTACGGGCGCGGCACGGCGCCGCACCGGGCGCTGGAGGACATCGTGGCGAAACTGGCGGGCGTGCACGGCGTGCCGCTCTCGGAGACGCGCATCACCGGGTCGCCGTCGATTGCCGTGATCGTGCAGCTGGTGAGAGACGGCTTTGGTGTCGCGGCGATTCCGCGGCTGTTCGTCGACGATCTGATTGCGAGCGGTGAAGTCGCGGAGCTGCCGTTGCAGCCGGCGCCGCCGTCCATCGTGGTGTCGATGTCGCGACGTGCCGACGCCCCGCTCTTCGTGCATGGGGCGGCCACGGCCGCGCGCACGGCGTGCTCGGAATACTGCCGCAAGAGCGACCGGCGGCTGGTGGAATTGTTGTGAGGCGTCGCGGCGGGCGCTCGGTGCGATCTACCGAAAATGCGCCAGCCGCGTGAGGAACGTGTAGTCGGCTTCCGCGGCCATGAGGGCCATCAGCACAAGCAACGCGAGCGGCGGAATCAGGATCGCGTAGACGAGTGCGAGCCGCTCCCAGCGCATGTGCATGAACACCGCCACGATCAGGCCGGCCTTGGCCACCATCAGCGCGAGAATCAGCCCCCATCGCAAGTAGCCCTGCAGATCGGCGTAGTCGACGAGGTACGACAGCGTCGAGAGCACGAACAACAGCCCCCACACCTTGAGATAGAGGCTGACCGAATGCTGTTGGCCCGAGTGTTCGCCGCTGGCGCCAGACGCTTGCGTTGCGGATGTCGCAGAGGATTCCATCGCTCCTCCTACCAGAGATAAAACAGCGCAAAGATGAACACCCAGACGAGATCGACGAAGTGCCAGTAAAGGCCCGCGATCTCGACGAGCTGGTAGTTGCCGCGCCGTTCGAGTGTGCCGTTGAGCACCTTGCGCATCACCGTGAGCAGATAGATGACGCCCGCACTCACGTGCAGCCCGTGAAAGCCCGTGATCATGAAGAAGCACGCACCGAACTGCGCTGCGCCCATCGCATTGCCCCAGGGCCGGATGCCTTCGTGCACGATCAGGTTGGTCCACTCGAATGCTTGCATGCCGACGAACGCCATGCCGAAATAGGCCGTGGCGAGAATGCAGGCGGCCGTCTTGTCGCGATCGCGCCGGTAGGCGTAGTTCACCGCCATCGCCATGGTGCCGCTGCTGGTGATGAGCGTGAACGTCATGATGGCGATGAGCAGCAGCGGCACCGGATGGCCGTTCACATTGAGCGCGAATATCTCCGCCGGATTTGGCCAGGGGGCGGTCGTCGAGATGCGCACCGTCATGTAGCCGATGAGGAAGCTGCTGAACACGAACGTGTCCGAGAGCAGGAAGATCCACATCATCGCCTTGCCCCATGGCACGTGGAACGCGGCGCGATCTCCCGACCAATCGGTGACGACGCCGCGCCAGCCGGCGGGTAATTCGGTCGACGGGGACGATGCAGACGAAGGCGTATTCACGATGTCGCTCCTCGACGCGTTACGAACCGACGGCGGCAGTGCCGCACAGTCGCTGCGCGATCTCCGGCGTGAGATTGACGATGGCCGCGAACAGCACGATCCAGAGCACGAAAAGGAAGTGCCAGTACTGCGCGGTCAACGACAGGCGTCGTGCGCGCGCGGCATGGGTAAGCCGACGCGACGCGAGGCACGCCCACGCCACGCCGCCCCCGAGCAGATGCAGCGCGTGTAACCCCGTGAGCAGGTAGAAGAAGCTATTGGCGGGATTGCCGGCCACGCCGAAGTGGCGCAGGGTCAGGTCATGCCACACCCAAAGTTGCCCGATGACGAACGCGAGCGCGAACCCACCCGCCAGCGCCCAGTCCCGACGTGAGCGTCGCAACTCTCCGTGTCGAGCTTGCCAGACCGACGACTGCATTACGAGGCATGCGGCGGCCAGCATCCCCGTGTTGATCCACAGTGCGTTGATCGACGGTAGCGGACGCCAGTCTCCGAGACTCATGCGCATCACATACGCCACGAGCATCAGCGCGAACAGCATGCCGATCACACCCATGAGCCACCAGAGCGCGACCTGCGACGCCGCGCGACGCTGCGGCTGAGCGATGGGCACGCCCCCCGATGGCGGGGACGGCCATGACGGAGCGGGCTTCATGGTGCGGCTCCCTTGGGTGACTTGGGTGACTTGGTCGGTGGGGGCGGCGGCGTGTCGCGACGGTGCAGCGCCGCCGAGTCGCCCTGTACGAGCGTGGCGGGGCGTCGTGGATCTGGGGCGAGGTTCTGCGGCACGACGTCGTCGATGTCGCCCGGTACGCTGTATTCATAAGGCCAGCGATAGACCACGGGCGCAATCGGCCCCCAGTTACCATGCTCAGGCGGCACGTCGGGCGTTTGCCATTCGAGCGACGCCGCACGCCACGGGTTCGCGCCGGCCGGCTTGCCGTGCCGCACGCTCCAGGCGAGGTTGAACAGGAACAGCAATTGCCCGGCGGCCACGATGAACGCCGCTATCGAGATGTAGGCGTTCATCGTGTGCGCCGACTCGGGGATGAAACTGTAGCCCTTGAACTCGTAGTAGCGGCGCGGCATGCCGAGAATGCCGAGGTAGTGCATCGGGAAGAAGATCGCATAGGTGCCGAGGAACGTGATCCAGAAATGCCATTGGCCGAGGCGGTCGTTCATCCGTCTGCCGGTGATGAGCGGATACCAGTGGTAGATGCCGCCGAAGATCACGAGCAGCGGCGACACGCCCATCACCATGTGGAAGTGCGCGACCACGAAGTAGGTATTCGACAGCGGCATGTCGACGCTGACGTTGCCGAGGAAGAGTCCGGTGAGGCCGCCGATCACGAAGGTGCTGATGAAGCCGATGGCGAACAGCATCGGCACGGTCAGATGGATGTCACCGCGCCACAGCGTGAGCACCCAGTTGTAGACCTTGATCGCGGTAGGGATGGCGATGATGAGGGTGGTCGTGGCGAAGAAGAATCCGAAGTACGGATTCATGCCGCTGATGAACATGTGGTGCGCCCAGACGACGACCGAGAGCGCGCCGATGGCGAGGATCGCCCAGACCATCATGCGGTAGCCGAAGATGTTCTTGCGTGCGTGCACGCTGATGAGATCCGAGACGATGCCGAAGGCGGGCAGCGCGACGATGTACACCTCGGGGTGACCGAAGAACCAGAACAGGTGCTGAAACAGGAGGGGGCTGCCGCCGCGATAGTCGAGCGGTTGGCCCATCGACACGATGGCCGGCATGAAGAAGCTCGTGTGCAGGGTCTTGTCGAGCAGCATCATGACGGCGGAGACAAACAATGCCGGGAAGGCCAGCAACGCGAGCACCGTGGCCATCACGATGCCCCAGACCGTGAGCGGCATGCGCAGCAATGTCATGCCTTCGGCGCGGGCTTGCAGCACGGTGGTGACGTAATTGAGGCCGCCCATCGTGGCGGCCACGATGAAGATGGCCAGCGAGACGAGCATCAGCACGATGCCCCACTCGGTGCCCGGCGTGCCGGGGAGAATCGCTTGCGGAGGGTAGAGTGTCCAGCCCGCGCCGGTCGGGCCGCCGGGCACGAAGAAGCTCACCATCAGCACGATGACGGCGAGCAGGTAGACCCAGTAACTGAGCATGTTCAGGAACGGGAAGACCATGTCGCGCGCCCCGACCATCAGCGGGATGAGGTAGTTACCGAAGCCGCCGAGGAACAGTGCCGTGAGCAGGTAGATCACCATGATCATGCCGTGCATGGTGACGTACTGGTAGTAGTGGTTGGCGTCGATGAAGGAGAACTTGCCCGGGAACCCCAGTTGCATGCGCATGAGGTTCGAGAGGACGAGCCCGACGAGTCCCACGGCGATGGCCGTGCACGCGTATTGCACTGCAATGACCTTGTGGTCCTGGCTCCAGACATATTTCGTCCAGAAGCTGTGCGGAGCGCCGTGGTACCCACCGGCGTGGGCTGCACTGTCGGAACTGTCGGAGTCGCCGGTCATGACTTGTCTCCCTGTGGGATCTGTCGCTGATTCGAGTTGTGTTGTCTCGTGTTGTGTTGTCTTGTGGCGTCTCGCGCTATGTCGTTCTGCGTGGTGCTATGTCGCACGGTGCCGCACCATGTCTAGGTATGTCGTGTCGTCTCGTGCTGTCTCGTGCGATCTCGTGCTGTCTCGTGTCGTGTTGTCCCCTGCTGTCCCGTCTTGCGTCGCGGCGCTGACCTTGCGGTGCATTCTTCCGATGTTTCCGTGGTGATGCGTCTGCGAGGATGCGTCTACAAAATCCGAGGTCGCGCTAAGGCGCGGGGCGAATCATCGGCACGCGCGGCTGCGCGGGCCCCGACGGCGGATTGACGGGCTGTGCCGGCGGGATAGCCAGTGGCGGCAACGTCGTGTTCGGGTCGTTCTGCAACGGTAGCCCCGGCGCTTGCCCCGGCCGGCGTGCCGGCTGAGACGGCGGCTGCGAGCTTGAGCTTGACGGACCGGATGGCGTCAGCGGCGCGTACTGTGCGGGCGGACGCGGTGTCAGCAGTGAGTTTTGGGCGAGTTGTACGGCGGGCTGAGCGCGAGCCGATTGGGTCGTCAGGCCCAACGCTACCGGTTGGAGAGGCGCGTACATGGCAGCGGCGGGCGCAGGCGTTGCCGGCTGTGAAGGGGCGGCCTCCGGGGGCGGCGCGGAACCCAGCGTCCGGATGTACGTGATGAGCGCCTTTAGCTCGTCGTCAGTGAGATCGAGCTTGGGCATGATTGGCGCGAAACCCTTGGGCACTCGTGCGGTCGGATTGCGGATGAAGGTCGCCAGGTACGCGTCGTCGACGTGCGCCGAACTGCCATCCTGAAACGTCTGCGTCGTGCCGTACAGACCTTTCCAGGTCGGCCCGACGCCGGGCGAGCCGTCGACCGTGTGGCACGCGGCACAGCCCTTCGCCTGCGCCAGCAATTTGCCTTTCGCCGCGAGCGGGTCAGACGTCGCCGCCCCGGCATGTTGCGCTTGCAGTGCAGCAAAGGTGGGGAGTGTGGCCACCCAGGCGTCGTAGGCGGGCTTGTCGTCGACCACAACAACGCCGCGCATGTTGGCGTGGCCGACGCCACAAAGCTGTGCGCAGAGGATGTCGAAGCGCCCGATTCGCGTGGGAGTGAGCCACATCTGCGTGACCATGCCCGGCACCATGTTCATGCGCGTGCGGAAGGGCGGGACGTAGAAGTCATGAAGGACATCTTTGGCGCGCAGCAGCAATTTCACTGGCTGGCCGACGAGCAAATGCAGTTCGGGGGCGTCGACGATACGGTTGTCCTGATTCGCGGGATCCTTGGGATTCAGGCCGAGCGGGTTGTCCGCGGTGACATAGCTCGGGTCGGAACTGCCGAGCCGCCCGTCGGGGCCCGGCAGGCGGAAACGCCATTGCCACTGCTGGCCGACGACTTCGACGACATGAGCATTGGCGGGGGGATTGATGAGTTTGGCATAGACGAATAGGCCCGGTGCGAGCATGGCGGCTATGCCAACGGTTGTGATACCGATGAGCCAAGCTTCGAGACGCCGGTTGTGGGGCTCGTAGGCCGCGCGGTGCCCGTCGCGATGGCGGTAACGGTAGATCGCCCAGGCAACGAAGAGATTGACGGCGGCAAAGGCCACGCCGGTGATCACCAGCGTGATCGTGAGGGTGTCGTCCATCTGGCGCCAGTTAGACGCCAGCGGCGTCTGCCACCACGGGCTCCAGAAATGGAAGGCCAGGGCGGCGGCGACCAAGGCGGTTAGGAGGACGGGGAGGGCCATGGCGCGCCGTGCTACCGGGCTGTGCGAGCGCCCGGATGCGCGCTCGCGCCACAATCGCCGTACAAGATTATCTGCACGTTGCCGTCCTCCCCATCCGATTTTCTGCCGACCGCTCGTATCACGTCTGCAGGTGCAGCCTTTGACCCGGCAGCTGGATCGAATGCTGAACACCGCTTGGCAGCCTGCCGGGACACCTGTGCGCACGAAGGCCTGATGGCTCCACCTTTCTTAGGCTAGTTGGTCGATGTGAGGAGTCAAGGCCCGTAGGATGGCGCGGGCTGCAGAGCGAAGATGGATCGGACCAAGATCTGATCCATCCCGGAGATTTGATAGATTTAGGTGGATGGACGGTTGTGTGTCAAGCAAGACTTATTGGCGTTGCGCGCCAACGTTGCCGCCGGAGAATGTGGCACGAGCCAACGCGACCAACAGGCTCAACAACAGGCCCAGAGCGAAACCACCCGCCACATAAAGCGACTTGACGGGTGAACTTGGTTTGAGCGGCGTGTAGACTTCCCCAACAAGACGCGTCGGATAAGAGCGCAGTGGGTCCAGCGCACTCTCAAGGCCAAGCTCGCGCTCTTGCAACGCCACAAGCTGTCCCGTCGACAACGAGGCAATATTGCCAAGCAGCAAGCCACGGGTGCTCATGTCACCCTGCGCCGCTCCAGTATCGAGCGCCTGATTGCCTTCGGCGAGACGCTTCTTGATCGCCGCAATGTCCGACTGCGTGTCCGCAAGCGCTGTCTTGAGACGCGCCATCGTCGTATCGAACAACGCCTGATCGCGCATCGAATACTCTTGCCACACCGCATTGAGGGTTTTCTCGGCCTCTTCCGGCGAGCGCCGCGAAACCTGCACATTGATCATGTCGAGCGCCTTCGCCGGCGATGCGCGCAACGAAGAGAATGCAAGTTGCGATTCCGGTCGGGCGTCTTCCGCGAGTTTAATCCCCAGACGCTTGAGCACAGCCAGCTTGAAGCTCGGCTCGCTCAGACGCTCCACCCCCGACAGCGCCGTTCCAATCGGGATTGCCGGCCCCTTTCCTTCTGCCGCCTGAATCTGACCCACCTGGATCGTCATTCGCGCAGTCCAGTTCGGCTGAACGATCAGGGAAACCACGAGGCCAATCACAGCACCGGCCATGCAACTTCCAACAATGAGCCACAAATAGGACCTGAAGAACTGCGCGAGCGACATTTCGTCACTCGATGAAACCTTTACCGTGGGCATAAGATTGTGATATCAGAGGGGAAATCGAATAACTAGCGCGCAATTATATAGGAGTGAATCTTCCCAAGATTCATCAAAATCACAAGTTTCGGTTTTGTCTACCACAACGAAATCTCGATTCGTGCATCTTCCCGTTGCGACCCCATGGCCTCTGCCTAGATTCCTCTGAAAATGACCATGAAGTCTGACATCGTGGATTCTTTTCGAGAATGCAAGGGCTCGAAAGGCGGAGAAAGGTGTGTATTCCGGTACAATGCAGGCCGCGCGGTTTCGGGCACGCACTCGGAGTTACCTGACGCCGCGGTTCTCGTGGCACCAAGATAACAAATCAGCAGATCCACGCCCCTCGGGCCAGATCGGTCAAGGCCGGCGAAGGTTCGTTTCATTGTTAGATGAGAACAACACTCGTTGCATCAAAACGTAAGCGTTGTAGCCCGACGGGTGGGGGCTCTGCCACAATTGGTATTTGTAGCGCACCCGTTTAATGCAAATAAGAATCATTACTGCCGACACGAGCGATGTCGGTCTCATGACCCGCATTCATCTCGCAAGACTGGGCGATCGGGCAGCGTGCCCTGCCATAGGCTTGATGCGCTACCGACGCGATGTTAATCGCGTGGATTTCCCTGTCGAAATGCTCCGGCCCTTTAAGGGCACAGATAGAACATGTGCCGCCCGGCATCTACCAGGATCGACGGACCGGGTGTCAGGCCCGAGCGATCGGGATCGGCTCGCATCGTGCCGAATTCCGAAAAATGTCCGGGGGCTGTCCCGGACGGACAAGACGTTTTCGTCCCCCGCGGGTATTACGGTGCGGGGGTTTGAGTATTACGGCATCGGCCGCTCCTGAAGCAACTGGTTATGCGCAACTACAACTCTCGCCAGCGTATCTTGGTGACCGGCGGCGCCGGCTTTCTCGGCTCGCATCTCTGTGAACGACTGCTCGGTCAGGGGCATGAAGTCCTGTGCGTCGACAATCTGTTTACCGGCGCTAAGCAAAACATCGAACATCTGCTCGCTAACCCCCGGTTCGAGTTCATTCGTCATGACGTGACGTTCCCGCTCTACCTCGAAGTCGATCAGATTTACAACATGGCGTGCCCGGCATCGCCGGTGCACTACCAGCACGATCCGGTGCAGACGACCAAGACGTCCGTGCATGGTGCGATCAATATGCTTGGTCTGGCCAAGCGCGTCGGCGCCCGCATCTTCCAGGCATCGACCAGCGAAGTCTATGGCGACCCGGTGGTGCATCCGCAGCCGGAGAGCTACTGGGGCAATGTGAACCCGATCGGTATCCGCTCGTGCTACGACGAAGGCAAGCGCTGCGCCGAAACCCTGTTCTTCGACTACCACCGTCAGCACGCGTTGGATATCAAGGTCGCGCGCATTTTCAACACGTACGGCCCGCGCATGCATCAGAACGACGGACGTGTCGTGTCGAACTTCATCATGCAAGCGCTGTGCGGCGAGCCGATCACCATCTTCGGCGAAGGCCGTCAGACCCGGTCATTCTGCTACGTTGACGATCTGATCAGCGGTATCATCGCGCTGATGGAGACCCCAAAGGGCTTCACCGGACCGATGAATCTCGGCAATCCCCATGAGATAACCATGCTTGAGTTGGCATCGACCATCATCGAACTCACGGGATCAAAGTCCGAAATCGCATTCAAGCCGTTACCCGCCGATGACCCGACGCAACGCCAACCGGATACGCGACTTGCCGAGTCGGTTATCGGGTGGAAACCGACCGTGGCATTGCGTGAAGGTCTGCAGCAGACCGTTCAGTACTTTCGCGCATTCGTCTAACGCCCAGTAATCGCACTTAGTGCACTTCTCGCAGTTCGGAATAGATTCGCAATGTTCAACGATAAATCGATTTTGATCACGGGCGGCACCGGGTCGTTCGGCAAAAAATACGTCCGCACCATCCTCGCTCGCTACAAGCCAAAGCGCTTGGTGATTTACTCGCGCGACGAACTCAAGCAGTTCGAAATGGCGCAGGAGTTCAACGATCCGTGCATGCGCTACTTCATCGGCGACGTTCGCGATGGCGAACGACTATCGCAAGCCATGCGCGGCGTTGACTACGTCATTCACGCAGCTGCGCTCAAGCAAGTGCCTGCGGCAGAATACAATCCGCTCGAATGCATCAAGACGAATATTCACGGCGCGGAAAACGTCATCAACGCCTCCATCGCGAATAACGTCCACAAGGTCATCGCGCTGTCGACGGACAAGGCCGCCAATCCGATCAACCTTTACGGCGCAACCAAGCTCGCTTCGGACAAGCTGTTCGTCGCAGCCAACAACATGGTCGGCGCGAATCAAACGTCGTTCGCCGTTGTGCGCTATGGCAACGTGGTCGGCTCGCGTGGCTCGGTGGTTCCGTTCTTCCAGAAGCTGCTCGACGAAGGCAACAAGAAGCTGCCGGTCACGCATCGCGAAATGACGCGCTTCTGGATCAGCTTGCAAGACGGCGTGGATTTCGTGCTGAAGAATTTCGAGCGCATGCACGGCGGCGAAATTTTCGTGCCGAAGATTCCTTCGATCCGTATTACGGATCTCGTGGAAGCCATGGCCCCCGGCATCGACATGGACGAAGTTGGTATCCGCCCGGGCGAGAAGCTTCATGAAATCATGTGCCCGGCCGACGACTCGCACCTGACGCTCGAATTCGGCGATCACTACGTGCTGCGCCCGACGATCAAGTTCAATCATGCCGACTTCGACTACCCGACGAACATGCTCAGCGAGCAAAGTACGCCGGTCAAGCAAGGCTTCGAATACAACTCGGGCAACAACCCGCACTTCCTTTCGCCAGCCGAAATCCGCGAATTCAATGTGAAGGCGATGGCATGATTCCGTACGGCCGGCAGGATATTTCTCAGGAAGACATTGACGCCGTCACCGCGGTACTCCAGTCGGATTTTCTGACGCAGGGTCCGGCCGTGCCAGCCTTCGAGCAAGCCGTCGCCACCTATGTCGGCGCACCTCACGGTGTGGCGGTCAACAGCGCGACGTCTGCCCTTCACATCGCGTGCATGGCGCTTGGCGTGGGTCCGGGTGACACCGTCTGGACCAGCCCGAACACGTTCGTCGCTTCAGCGAACTGCGCGCGATACTGCGGTGCCGATGTCGATTTCGTCGACATCGATGTGCGCACGTATTCGATGTGCGCCGAGCAACTGGAGCGCAAGCTCAAGGAAGCGTCGACTTGCGGCAAGCTGCCCAAGGTCGTCATTCCCGTCGCCTTCGCCGGTCAGTCCAATGACATGCGTCGTATGCGCGAGTTGGCGAACGAATATGGCTTCGCGATCATCGAAGACGCATCGCATGCGATCGGCGGACTTTATCTTGATCACCCGATCGGCGGCAGCGAATTTGCGGACATCACCGTTTTCAGCTTCCACCCTGTCAAGATTGTCACGACAGCCGAAGGCGGCCTTTGTATTACGCACTCGGCCGCACTGGCCGACGCGATGCGCCGTGCGCGCTCGCACGGCATCACGCGAGATCCGGCGCAGATGACAGCGAAGTCCGAAGGTGACTGGTATTACCAGCAACTTGATCTGGGCTACAACTATCGGATGACCGAGATGCAGGCTGCGTTGGGCGTGAGTCAGATGACGCGCATCGATTCGTTTGTCGCGCGCCGTCACGCGCTGGCCAAGCGCTACGACGCGTTGTTGGCCGACCTGCCGCTGACCACGCCATTCCAGTCGCCCGACGGCTATTCCGGACTCCACCTGTATCCGATCATGGTCGACGATGCGAGCCGTCGCCGCGAGACGTTCGACCGGATGCGTGCGGCCGGTGTGCATGTCAACGTGCACTATATTCCGGTGCACCTCCAGCCGTACTACGCACAGATGGGCTTCAAGGCAGGCGACTTCCCGACGGCGGAAGGCTATTACGCCCGCGCGATCAGTCTGCCGATGTTCCCGACGCTCACGGAAGCGCAACAGGACTACGTCGCAAAGACCCTCGGAGAGTCGCTGCAATGAAACTGGCGCTGGGAACGGTCCAGTTCGGACTGGCTTACGGCATCACCAACGCCAGCGGTCAGGTCTCCGAAAGCACGGCGCGCGACATTCTTCTACGCGCAAAGGACGCCGGTGTCGAGGTCCTCGACACCGCCGCAGCCTACGGTGAAAGTGAAATAGTACTCGGCCGCGCGCACAGCGAAACGCGCGGCTTTCGCATTATCAGCAAGACGCTCCCGCTGGCATCCGCCGGCGAAAGCGATCCGGTGGGTCAGGTCGTCGCACGTGTCGGCGAATCGCTCGCGCGCCTGCGCGTTACGCAGCTCGACGGGCTCCTCGTCCATCACGCGAGCGACCTTCTCGGTTCGCACGGCAAGGCACTGTACAGTGCCCTTCAAAGGCTGCGCGGCAACGGCGCAATTGCCCAGCTCGGCACGTCGGTTTACACACCGGAAGAAGCCCGCGCGATTGCGCAGGACTTCGCGATCGACCTGATTCAGGTGCCGATCAACGTGCTCGATCAATCGTTTGCCACATCGGGAACGTTGGCGTGGCTGCGCGAACGCAATATCGAAGTCCACACACGATCGGCATTCCTGCAAGGATTGTTGATGGCCGACGTACTGCCATCCTTCCTCAAATCGCTGACGCCAGGGTTCGAACGCTTTCGGGACATCTGCCGGGAAGCAGGCCTGAGCCCGCTGGAAGGCGCACTGTCTTTCCTGCGCACCTTGCCGATCGACCACATCGTCACGGGCGTGCAGAACGTGGCGCAACTCGACGAAATCGTTGCCGCCTGGCAGCGAGTCCAGACACTGAATGTCGATGGCTTTGCCGCCTGCAACATGGCAACCTCGCCTGCCGTCAATCCGGCGAACTGGGCGCGAATGCTCAAGGAGTCGACATGACCATCATCGCGTTGCTTCAAGCACGTTGCAGTTCGAGCCGTCTGCCGGGAAAAGTGCTAAAGCCTTTGCTCGGTCAACCGATGATCCTGAGGCAGATCGAGCGGCTGCGTCGGGTGCGCCGTATCGATGAACTGGTGGTGGTGACCAGCGAAGAATCGTCCGACGACGAACTTGCCGGGGTTTGCCACAACGCCGGTGTGCCTGTGTTTCGCGGCAGTCTGAACGATGTGCTCGATCGCTTCTATCGCGCGATCGAATCGAAGACGGTCGACCACGTGGTCCGCCTAACCGCCGATTGCCCGTTGACCGACCCGGCAACTGTCGACGCCGTCATCGATCTCTATCTCAAGGGCGGATTCGATTACGCCAGCAACACGCTACCGCCGACGTATCCCGATGGTCTGGACGCCGAGATTTTCCAGGCCGAAGTGCTGCGCACGATCTGGCGCGAAGCGTCGCAGCCGTCTGAGCGCGAGCACGTCACCTCGTTCATCTACAAGCACCCGGAACGCTTCCGACTCGGCAATCTGACCAACGATCGCGACCTGTCCTCGCTGCGCTGGACCGTGGATACCCCCGCAGATTTCCTTTTCGCCGAGGCGGTGTACGAAGCGCTATACGCCGAGAATCCGGCGTTCGATTATGCCGACGTGCTGGCGCTGCTCGCCCGTAGCCCTGAATTGCAGTTGCTCAATACCGAACAGGCCCGGAACGCGGGCTATTTGGCGTCCCTTTCCCAAGACGCGCTCACTACCCCCAAGGGGTGATCTATGTCCCAACGCTATCAACAGTCCGAAACGCTGCTTGAGCGAGCCTTGAACACGATTCCACTCGGCTCGCAAACCTTCAGCAAGAGTCGCACGCAGTATCCGTTCGGCGTCTCCCCATACTTCATCGAGCGCGGTCAGGGCTCGCACCTGTGGGATGTGGACGGTAACGAATACGTCGACATGATCGGTAGCCTCGCTGCCGTCACGCTCGGACATCGCGACCCCGATGTGGATGCTGCCGTGCGCGCGCAGCTAGACAGCGGTGTGATTTTCTCGCTACCTCACCGTCTCGAGATGGAAGTGGCCGAGCAGATTGTGAAGATGGTCCCTTGCGCGGAACGCGTGCGCTTCGGCAAGAACGGCTCCGACGCAACGGCCGGCGCGGTTCGCGTTGCGCGCGCTTTCACGGGACGCGATCATGTCGCCGTGTGCGGCTACCACGGCTGGCAGGACTGGTACATCGGCACCACGCTGCGTAATCGCGGCGTACCCGAAGCGACACGCGCCCTTTCGCACTCGTGGGCGTACAACGACATCGATAGCCTCGAAGCGATTTTCAAAGCGCATCCGGATCAGGTCGCCGCCGTCATCATGGAGCCGATGAATGTCGTCGAGCCGATGCCCGGCTTCCTCGCTGCGGTCAAGGCCCTGGCGCACAAGCACGGTGCACTGCTCGTGTTCGATGAAACGATCACGGGCTTCCGCTACGCCAACGGCGGCGCGCAGGAATTGTTCGATGTCACACCCGATCTGGCGACCTTCGGCAAAGGCCTTGCAAACGGATACCCGGTCTCGGCCGTCGCTGGTCGTGCCGACGTCATGCAACTGATGGAAGAAGTCTTCTTCTCCTTCACGTTCGGTGGCGAAACGCTCTCGCTGGCTGCCGCACTTGCGACCATGCGCAAGCTCGAGCGCGAGCCGGTTACGGCAACGCTCACATCGCAAGGCCTGAAGATCATCGACGGTCTGCGCAGCCGCATTGCAGCGCTCGGTGCCGAGGACTTCCTGTCGGTCTCGGGCCACCCGACGTGGAGCTTCCTGCTGATCAAGGATACGGACCGTTATTCGACGTGGTATCTGAAGACCCTGTTCATGCAGGAAATGCTTGAGAATGGCATTCTCACGTTCGGCACACACAACCTGAGCTACAGCCACTCAGACGCCGACATTGATGCGCTCTTCCGGGCGTACGATCACACTCTGCCGATGCTGGTGAGGGCGGTGCGCGAGGGCGGCATCGAGTCCATGCTCAAGTGCAAGCCGCTCGAACCGCTGTTCAAAGTCCGGTAAGTCGATGAAGGTCGTCATTCGCGCGGACGCGTCGATCCAAATCGGCTCCGGCCACGTCATGCGATGCCTGACACTGGCGGATCGTTTGCGCACGCGTGGCGCGGATGTGACCTTCGTCGGCCGCCCTCACCCGGGGCACGCCGGCGATGTGATTGCCGCGCGCGGATATGCTTGGCTTGCGTTAACGGCATCGTCCGCGACGACAGCAGCCCCCGTCGTGCAAGACTCGCCGGACACGCCGCTCGCCCATGCTCGCTGGCTGGGTGTGCCCTGGCAAACCGACCTGATCGAGACGCAGCAGGTGCTTGCGCTAGTGAAGCCCGACTGGCTCGTCGTCGACCACTATGCCCTCGACGAGCGCTGGGAACGCCTTGCCCGGACGTCGGCACCGCGCATCATGGTGATCGACGATCTCGCCGATCGCGGTCACGACTGCGACATCCTGCTCGACCAGAATTTTCATTTGGATCCGCGCCGTCGATACGAAGGACGCGTGCCGGTCGACTGCGTCAAGCTTCTGGGGCCTGCCAACGCGTTGCTGCGGCCGGCGTTTCTCGGACCCCACCCGCCACGCACGATCCCGGATAAAATACGGCGACTGCTCGTGTTCATGGGTGGCGTGGATGCCGACAACGTGACGGGCAAGGTGCTCGACGCACTCGAGCTCTCGCCGCTACGCGACGTCCCGACTGACGTGGTGCTCGGCGCGAACGCTCCGCATCTGGCAAACGTGCGCGAACATTGTGCTGCGATGCCGCAGATCCGCCTGCATGTCCAGATCGACAATATGGCGGAACTCATGGCGGGCGCCGATCTGGCGATCGGCGCTTGCGGATCCGCGACCTGGGAACGATGCGCACTAGGCCTGCCGACGGTGGTCATCGTGCTCGCGGACAATCAACGCCCCTCTGCCAACGATCTGGCTACCGCCGGGTTCGTCTGCAATCTGGGAGACGCTACCGATCTCGCGCCGGACGTCATCGCACGCGAAGTCGTGGCACTCGCACACGACAGCACGCGCCGGGACAAGCTCTCGCGCGCGTCAATGGCGCTGATGCATGACGACCGACAAGACCCCGCATCGCTGATTTTTGAATGGTCCGGGCATGCTCAACACTGACACAACTCACGATTTTGGCATCAGTGATCGGAATGTCGCCCGAATGCACGCAGAAGATACCTGCGCTGCCAAACACCACAACTTGCCTCATTGCGGCAAGACGGCGCGGCCTGTGCCCGCCGGTTCGTTGCACGGAGTAGCACTATGACGATCAATATCGGTGGCCGCCTCGTCGGTCAGGAACACGAGCCGTTCATTATCGCGGAGATGTCCGGGAACCATAACCAGTCGCTCGATCGCGCGTTGGAAATTGTCGATGCAGCGGCTTCATCGGGGGCCCACGCGCTGAAGATCCAGACGTATACCGCCGACACAATGACGCTCGATATCCGCGAGCGCGAGTTCTTCATCTCGGATCCGAAGAGTCTCTGGCACGGCAAATCGCTCTACGAGCTGTACCACGAGGCCCATACCCCATGGGAATGGCACATGGCGATCTTCGAGCGCGCGCGCAGCCACGGCATGATTCCGTTCAGCACGCCGTTCGACGACACGGCAGTGGACTTTCTGGAGAAACTGGATGTCGCGCTTTACAAGATCGCGTCGTTCGAGAACACGGACATTCCGCTGATTCAGAAGGTCGCACGCACCGGCAAGCCGATGATTATATCGATCGGGATGGCAACGGTGGCCGAACTGGACCTGTCGGTGCGCGCCGCGCGTGAAGCCGGCTGCCGCGATCTGATTCTGCTCAAGTGCACCAGCACCTATCCTGCCACGCCTGAGAACACGAACATCCGCACCATTCCGCACATGCGGGATCTGTTCGATTGCGAAGTCGGCCTCTCTGATCACACGATGGGGGTGGGTGTTTCCGTCGCGAGCGTAGCGCTGGGTGCGACCGTCATCGAAAAACATTTCACGCTCGACCGCGCCGATGGGGGGGTCGACTCCACTTTCTCGCTCGAGCCACATGAGCTCGCGTCGCTGGTCGTTGAAACCAAGCGCGCCTGGCAAGGCCTGGGCAAGGTCGCTTACGGCCCGACAGCCGCCGAGAAGAAGTCGCTGGTGTTCCGTCGTTCCTTATACATCACGCGTGATCTGCGTGCCGGCGAAACGCTCGACGGCACAAGCGTGCGTGCGATTCGACCGGGATTCGGTCTGGCACCGCGCCACCTGCACGACATCTTGGGCCGCACCGTCAAGCAGGACATTCCACGCGGTACGCCGCTGTCCTGGGATTTGCTGGCCTGAGCAGCAAGCCTACCTTCACATCTGGAAGTTATGCGCATCGGTTTCGCAAGTATTTACGCCTATAGGCCCCATGTCGAACACATCTACTGGTTAGGTGAAATGATGCGTGGGCGCGGGCACGACGTCTCCTACCTGAGCTGCGACGGCGCGCTCACGCACTGCTACACGCGAGCGCTGCGCGATCAGGACCAGGGCTTGCGAGAGTGCTTCAAATGCACGCTGGGCGGTATTCGCTCGTTTACGGGCAAGTCGGTCGACTCGATGCGCAACCTCCGAAATCCCGTCGGCGCAGCCGCCGTCGCCGAGGGCGCAAAGCGCTGGGGTTTCTCCGGCGCTTGCACCATCCTGCGCACGGAAAGTCCTGAAGATAAGCTGACCGACACGTTCAAGCAGTTGCACGCACGCCTGACCATCGGCGCGGCGGAGGCATTCGCAGCGGCCACACGTTGGATCGAATCGCGCAATCTCGACGCAATCGTCTGCTTCAATGGCCGTATGGAAGGTCCGCGTGGCCTGATGGAAGCTGCGCGCGCCAAGGGCATTCCGTTCATTTCCGTCGAACGAACATGGTTCGGCGACGGACTCCTCCTGATTCCCGACCAGAACTGCCTGGGTCTCGATGCCGTGGGCAAAGTCGTCGCGGAGTACAGCAACAAGCCACTCACCGAGCAGCAGGCACGCGTCGTGGCCAGTCTGCTGGCCGGCCGATTCCTGCGAGACAATACGCTCGAATGGCGCGCCTACAACCGCAACGCAGAAGATCGGGAATGGCCCGCCGCCAGCAATGGCATGCGACTGTTGATCACGCCCAGCAGCCTGAACGAGTTTGACGGCCATCCTGACTGGAAGACACAGTGGCCGAATCAGATTGCGGCGCTCGACAGCCTGCTAACGCAACTCGAGGTGAACCCGGCCAGTTGTATCCTGCGCTGCCACCCGAACTGGGGGGAGACTATCGGCCTGCGCGACGGCGGACTGGCTGAGCGCATGTACACAGAATGGGCGCAGAGACGCGGCGTGCACGTCATCGGCAGCAAAGACCGCACCAGCACGCTTGGATTGATCGCGCAAACCGATGCCATCGTCGTGAATGGCGGTAGCGCCGCCTTCGAAGGCGGCGCCCTAGGCAAACAGATCATCGCGCTCGGCACCTCGATCTATCAGCGCGCCGGGTTCCAGATTCAGTACTACGGTCCGGACGACGCTCCGAATCTGGCGCAAATCGGAAAGCAGTCGCCAGACGAAATCGCCCGTAAAGTACTGCGCTTTGCGTATGCGTTCAACTTTCGTTTTAACCAGTACGTCTCCGCCGTTCGCGCGAAAACGACCACGCATTACCTTTACGATCCGAACGTCGACGGTGAACGGCTCGAACGCCTCATTCAAAATCGTCGCGTGAGCGCTGACGACGACGTTGTCGCCAACGACACTGTCGGTGAAGATCGTGTGCTCGCGTTGTTGACCGCGCGCAACTGGGCCGAACTCCGCGAAGCTCAGCGTCCGATCCCGACAAATTATCATCCCGTCAATCGTCGTGGCGTATTTCGCTGGATCGACGAGGTTCGCGATCGCATGCCGATCGGCGACCGTTAGAACGTGTCAGCCCGTTACGTTCATTCAAGTTATCTCTGGGGAGTTTGCCAACATGAGCCGTGTTCGAAATTTGACGCGCAGTCTGATGACGCAACCTGGCTACACGCTCATGCGCGTGCCGGCCCGGTTCCGTCTCGCGCGTAATGCTGTCAGCCGTTCACGCAGCCTGTTGCAGAACGCCCGCCTCCAGCAGTTTCTCGCAGAATGCGAAGCACGCATGCACAAGAGCGTCTTCGCCGGTGTGAGCGGTCCGGAATTCGTCCAGACGCTTGAGACCGACGGACTGGCCTTCGGTCTCAAGATTCCCGTTCACATGGTCGAGGAAATCAAGGCGTACGCCGCTCAGGCCAATTGCTATGCCGATCGCGAGCCGGCGTACGGATTTCGCCCTGATCAACGCGAGGCTGCAGAAAAGGTGCTCGGCAAGCCGATTTTGCTGGCACAGTACTTCAATACGCAACGCAACTGTCCAACCATCGACAAGCTTCGACACGATCCGTTGATCGAATGGATCGCCGCTCGCTACATCGGTTCGGTGCCGTCGTTCGTCGGCGCCAACCTGTGGTGGACGTATGCCGTAAAGGCGCGCGAAGAGGATCGTTTCAAGCACGCCCACCTCTACCATCGCGACGTCGATTGCTTCCGGTTCTTCAAGTTCTTCTTCTACCTGACCGATGTCCTGCCGGGTGACGGCGCTCACGTGGCCGTCGCGGGCTCCCACCATCGTCCGCCAACCTTGCAGCGTTTTGATGCGATCAAGGTTCGCCGTTACGCCGACGAAGAAATCGATAGCGCCTATGCCCCGGACGATATCCGGGAAATCTGTGGCCCGGCCGGCACCGGCTTCGCTGAAAATACGCTATGCATCCACAAGGGTCGCACGCCAGTGCGTCAGGCTCGCCTGCTACTTCAACTGCAATTTGCGTTATTCGACTACGGTGTCATGCATGACAACCGTGACGAAAGTGATCTGCATCTGATCGTCTAACGTGATGATGTTCGTATCAACGTTTTATCTCTGCGGGTGCATCACAGGCGTCCGCATTTTCGTCGGTCATGGTGCCTGATGAGCTACAAACGCAACTTTGGCACCATTTTCCTGAACGGGTGTGCCGCCGTCGTGATGATGGCGCGCATGCTTGCGTATGCGAAAACCCTGCCGATCGGTGAGTTCGGTACGCTGAGCGTCGGCATCCTGATTTCCGCATCGCTGACGATGATCAGCGCGTTTGGCTTCTTCCTGCTCATGCAACGCGACCTGCCGCAGTTGTTCGCGTCCGGACGCGTCACGCGCGGCATGATAATGATGATCGAGGTCACGATCGCGACCGTCGCCTGCGCGATACCGATGTTGTTGATGGGCATGACCGGCATCACGCTCGCAAGCGCAGGCGGCGGGTTGCTGGCGCTGGCCACGATCCACGGGTTGAGCAATCAATTGTTCGGCATCGTCTCGACGGAAAGCAAGAGCCGCCTGTTGCAGACGGAATTCTCCGGCACCCTGTTTCTGCGAAGCATCGCCGTCTCGGTGGCGGGTATTCTGGCGGCCTGGTGGACCGACCGGGCGGAAGCCATTCTGATGGCGGAGATCTGTGCGACGCTGTTGATGGTCGTGGTAGCGGCCGTGCGTGCCAGTACCCGATATGGCCGGCCGGTGCTCGGACTTTGCCGGCTGGCAATTCGGCATCTGCCGAAAGTGGAATGGCGCACGGCAGCCGCGCTGTTCACCACGACTTTACTGGCGTTCCTTGTCCAGAATGCCGATCGCTGGACAGCGTCCTCGCTGCTCGACAAGCATGACTTTGCGGCGTTCGCATTCATATGGACGCTCCTGGCTATGGCTTCGACGCTGCAAACGACGATCAACGCCAATCTGTTCCCCAGTCTCGCGGCTCAGCTGTATCATGACGGCCCTCAAGCCGTGGCGCGTCGAACGCGCCAAATTTCCGTCGCGTTTTTCGCGGTGCTGGCAGTGCTCGCCATCCCCGGCTACTGGATTCTCAAGTGGGGCATTTCGACCTACTTCTCCCGGTACGCGAGCGTTACCGCTTATCTGCCATTGTTCCTCGCTGCCGCCGCGTTCAGATCCTCGGATTTTTGGAGTAACTTTTTCGTGATCGCGGGCAAGACCCGTGTACTGTTCCTGTGCCAGGCAGCGGTGCTTGCCATTACGGCGCTAATCTCGGTGACCGCGTGGTTGCTCCCCGGCATTCCGATGCTGATGCGGCTTTCGATTTTGCCGCTCTCGCTATCCGGCCTTTCCTTCGTGTTCGGATTCGGTGCCACACGGCTCGCACAAAAATAACTTATGTCGAGATTATTCAAACTGACGTTCCTTTGGCGATGGTGGGTCACCCTTCGTCATTTGCCACTCGGGGTGCGCATCCATCCGCGGGCATTCGTACGCGCCAGCCTGTCGCAAGTACGATTTGCGCGCGGCACTCGGATCGCCCGCGAAGTGCTGATCAACCTGCCGGACGGTGGGCAATTCTCGGCCGGGGTCGGCGTATGGTTGTCCCATGGCATCGAAATCGAATCGACGACGCGTGTCGACATTGGCGAAGGCACGACCATTCAACGCCGCGGTTCGTTCAACGGCACCGTCTCGATCGGACGCGGGTGCCTCTTCGCGCCGAACGTCTTCATTTCCTCCGGCTCGCACATATTTTCTGCCTGGCCCGAGTTGCCCATTCGCGAACAGGAAGCTCGTTACGCAGCCCTAGCCCCCGACCAGCGTCCCGCCGGCTTCGAGGATAAGCCTGTCACGATCGGCGACGATTGCTGGATCGGCGTGAACGTCGCCATCATGCCCGGCGTCACCATCGGCACCGGCTGTGTCATCGGTGCCAACTCGGTCGTCACGAAGTCACTGCCCCCGTATTCCATCGCGGTCGGTTCGCCGGCCGTTGTCAAGGCAAAGAGGGGCGCATGAACACAGCATTGCTCAGACGGCTGGCTGACCTGATTCGCACCGGTGCGGTCACCGGGATTTTCTCGATTTACTACCTTTATTACCTGACCGACTTCAAAGATGGCGAAGTGACGCAGTTACCGCCATACATCGCGCTGGCCAAGTATGCGGTCTTCGCCGTGTTTCTGGTCAGCCTGCTGCCGTTCCGGATTTCAACGCGCTACCGCGATGACATTCTGTACGTCCCTCTCTTCGCGATGTGCGGTCTGAGCTACATTGGGGCAATCGCGATGGGATTGGAGAATCCGACCGCGCTGTTCCTCAATACACTCATTTTCCTGCCGGTCTTATTCTCGGCGCGCATGACGGAAACGGGGCTTAATGATACGTTCCGTCTCGTCAAGAACATCATTCTCGTGCAGTGTGTGCTGGGGTTTGCGCTGCGCGCAGTCGGCATCGATCTCTGGACGGGGGGAGCCGTCTCCGGCGGCGTGGGCAACCCGAGTTCGTTCGGGCTGCTGTGCTGCGTGTCCTATCTGTATGTGGATACGTTCAGCACCAAGGCGCGTTTCGAGTTGCCGCAGAAGGCCATTCTGGCACTTGGCGCCGTGGCGACGAACTCAGTGTTTTCGCTGCTCACGATTGGCGCCATCGTGCTTCTGGTCGAGGCACGCAACCGCCGGCTGTTCTTCATCCTGCTCGCCTTTATCCCGGCAATCGTCGTTGCCTCATGGCTGATAATGCGCGCAGAGGCGTCGGGGGCGCCATCGTTCCTGGTACACAAGATCCTCGCGGTGCTCAATTTCGTCGGACTGGTCGATTATGAGGTGACCGCTGGCATCACGGGCGGCCGGATTGCCGATCACATCAATCTCGTGCTGGGCTACATCGATAATCCCAGGACGATGCTCTGGGGTCACATCGACTCCACGGCATATCTGCCCGCGGACAGTCAATACGTCAGCTACCTGGCGTCGTTCGGTATTCCGCTGAGCGTATTGTTCGTCTTCGTGAATTTGCGGATCTATCTGCGTGCGGGCTCCGCCCGAGTACTGCAAACACCCCAACTCCAGTTCTTGCGTAACGCGTTGGTCATCTTCATGATCAACTTCTTCGTGAACCGAATCCTGGATTATTTCCCGATGATGTTCATCTTTCTGATGATCGTGATCGGTCTCGCCCGCAGCCCATCGCTCGCCGAAGTCAACTCAGCAGAAGCAACATGAAAGTCTGGATCGTCAATCCCTACGGTAGCCTTCCCGGAGAAGCATGGCGCGAGTATCGCAGCGCAATGCTGGCGGACGCGTTTGCCCGTGCAGGGCACGAAGTCACTTGGTGGATTTCGAACTTCGAACACCGCTCCAAGAAGTTCCGCTGCGAAGGTTATAGCGAGCGAGCGCTCGACTCCGGTGTAAAAGTCCGCATTGTGCCGACGACCACCTACCGCAGCCATGTGTCTGTCGACAGAATTCGCAGCGAGCGCACGTTCGCATGCAACGTCGCCAAGATCGCCGCACAAACTCCGGAAAACAAGCCCGACATCGTAGTGCTCGCCGAGCCGTCGGTCTTTTATGGCAAGCCCATCGTCAAGATGGCAAAGCAGTTCGGTGCCAAGCTCGTCGCCGACATCATCGACATCTGGCCGGAAGTCTTCGCGATGATTCTGCCGAAGGCCGTGCGACCGCTCGAGCGCCTCCTGCTAGCACCGCTCTACCGTCGGCGCGCATCGATCCTAAAGGCATGCGACGGGATCGTCGGCGTTTCCGAGGACTACCGCCTCGTCGGTCATCGTGCAGCGCCATCGATGCCGTCTGACGTTTCATACTGGGGTGTCGATGTCGCGATGATGCGCGAAGCGATGCAGCGCGAAAACGGTGAAGTCCACGAGAAACTCGGACTGCCGCCGAAAGCACCGGGCGAAGTCTGGGTGATCTACGCGGGCACGCTGGGTGCCGGGTACGATATGGCGTCGATTCTGGCCGCGGCCGAATCGCCGCGACTGGCGGGCAAGCCCGTCAAGTTCCTGTTCGCGGGTGACGGCCCGCAACGCCCGCTGCTCGAAGCCGCGGGTGCCAAGACAGGCACCAATGTCGTCTATCTGGGACGTCTTGACCCCAACGATCTCAACCTTTTGTACAAGTATTGCGACATCGGCCTGAGCACGTATCTGGCGCACTCGACGGTCTCTATGCCAATCAAGTTCTACGACTACCTGGCCGCCGGCGTCGCCACAATAAACTCGCTCGACCGCGAAATCAAACGTCTGATTGCGGATCACGAACTCGGCATGCAGTACACGCCCGGCGACGGCGATTCGCTCGCAAAGGCGATCGCCACACTGGCCTCGGACCCCGAGCGTCTGGCGCGCTGCAAAGCGAATGCCGCTAGACTCGGCCCGCGCTTCGACCAGTACCTCCAGCACGACGCGTTCGTACGCTTCGCCGAAGGTCTGAAATAGGTTCCAACCATGTTCCGCAAACTCTACCTCTCACCGCTCGGCTATCTGATCTCGCTGGTGCTGAACGTGCTCGGCGCGGTTTCTCGGCCGTTCATGGTCTACGGCTATGTATCGCGCAAAGATGGGCGATTTCTGCGTTTCACGCGCGTGAGCTCGAATGCCAAGATTCTGGACGCCGCAAATCTCAAGATCGGCGATCACTGCTGGGTCGGCCCGCACTGCCTGATCGACGCGAGCGGTGGGGTGGAGATCGGCGAAGGCGTACAGATCAGTTCGCTCAACGCCGTGCTCTCGCACAGCAGTCACGTGTCGGTGCGCCTTCTGGGCAAGCAATTCATCACGACGCCGACGCCGCAACGGCTGGGATTCATCAAATCGCCTGTAGTGATCGGCGACTTTACATTCGTCGGGAGCGGCGCGATCATCTTGCCCGGAACGCAGATTGGCAAGGGTTGTGTCATCGGCGCCGGCAGCCTGATCCGTGGACATATTCCGGATCATTCGGTTGTCGTCGGCAATCCTGGCCGCATCATCGGCACGACGGACAAATACGACGCTGAATTCGTGCGCAGCGGCGCCGTCGACGCCACATTCTTCGATTCGGCGCGATTGGCAGAGTTGAAGGCTGGTACGACCGATACGGCCAACGCAGCACCCACGCAAAGTCACTAAGACAAGACCCCCGGTCATCCGGGCACTCAGACACCTTCTCGCAAAACAAGGACTTCGCTCATGACGGCCAAATTCCTTCCCTTCGCCCAGCCGGAAATCGGAGAGGCGGAAATCGCCGAAGTCGTGGACACGCTGCGTTCCGGCTGGGTCACTACCGGCCCCAAGACCAAGCAATTCGAAGCGGATTTTGCTGCCTTCCTGGGCGGCGGCGTGGAAGCCATTGCGGTGAACTCGGCAACGGCCGGACTGCATCTGGCGCTCGAGGCGGTTGGCGTCGGTCCCGGCGATCAGGTCATTACCACGACGCACACGTTTACGGCGACCGCGGAAGTCATCCGTTACCTGGGCGCCGATCCCGTCTTCGTTGACGTCGACCCGAACACGCTCTGCATTGATATCGATGGCATGGAGCGCGCGATCACGCCGGCGACCAAAGCAATCCTGCCCGTGCACTTCGGTGGCCGTGCCGCCGACATGCAACGTATTATTGCGATTGCCAAGCACCACAACCTGCGCGTTGTCGACGATGCCGCTCATGCGCTGCCCGCCACGAGCAACGGCGAACTGATCGGCGCGATGGATACCGACGCAACCGTGTTCAGTTTCTACGCGAACAAGACCATTACCACCGGCGAAGGCGGCATGGTCGTTACGCGTCATCCGGAAGTGGCCAAGCGTGCGAAGATAATGCGTTTGCACGGCATTAGCCGAGACGCTTTCGACCGCTTCACGTCGACCGCACCGAGCTGGTACTACGAGATCGTGGCCCCGGGCTTCAAGTACAACATGACGGACGTGGCCTCAGCCATCGGCCTGCATCAATTGAAGAAAGCGCATGCGTTCCACGAACGCCGCGAAGCGATCGCGACCCGTTACAACGAGGCATTCGCCGATCTGCCGATGGTGCTTCCTCCGCTTGCGGCCAAGGGCGATGTTCACTCGTGGCACCTTTATGTCGTCCGTCTGACGGATGCTTCGCCGTTGAACCGCGACGCGCTCATCGAGCATCTGTTCAAGCAAGGCATCGGGTGCAGCGTGCACTATATCCCGCTGCACCTCCAACCATACTGGCGTGACCAGTACCGTCTCTCGCCTGAAATGTTCCCTGTCAGTCATGACATCTATACGCGCACCCTCACACTGCCGCTGTACACGAAGATGACCGATGAAGACGTCGAGCGCGTGGTGAGCGTTGTACGAGGCGCGCTGAGCTGATGTTTGCTAAACGCGTCTTCGATGTGCTCGCGAGTGCGGTGGGGCTGATCGTGCTATCCCCCGTGTTCCTCGTGATTGCCATCGCCATCAAGAGAGAGTCGCCGGGACCGGTGTTTTTCCGCCAGGAACGCGTGGGCCTTCACGGCTGCCCGTTTCTGATTCACAAGTTCCGGACGATGCGCCTGTCCAGCGACGGCCCGCTGATTACGATCGGTGCCGACCGTCGCATCACGCGCAGCGGTGCTTTGCTGCGGCGGCTGAAGCTCGACGAACTGGCGCAATTGATCGACGTGTTTCGCGGCACCATGAGTCTCGTGGGGCCGCGTCCGGAAGTGCCTAAGTACGTGGCACTTTATCCGGAGGACATCAAACGTATTGTGCTGAGTGTTCGACCGGGCATCACGGATCTCGCGTCGATCGAGTATCGAGACGAAAACGCACTCTTGGGGAAGAGTGACGATGCCGAGCGAACCTACATCGAAGAAGTCATGCCCGCGAAACTGGCGTTTTGCGTCAAATATGTGCGAAATCGCTCTTTTATGCTGGACTTACGCATTATTTTCCGGACTTTCGCTGCCGTTTTCGGGTGAAAGGCAACAGCGTCCGGTTGCGCATTTGCCCCGGCTACAATAACCACAAAACCACCGGGTTCAAGAGAGTGTAACGATGCGACGTATCACCCAATGGCCGCGCTCGACGAAGAGCGCCGTAGTGCTATCGGCAGATGCCATTCTTCTTCCGCTGTCCTTCTGGACGGCCATCGGTTTGCGCCTCGATGTCTGGTCGCTGCCGCAAATCCACGCTTGGTGGGTCTATCTGCTGCCTCCGGCAACCGCGATCCCGATTTTCATTCGTCTTGGATTGTATCGTGCCGTCGTTCGGTACATGGAAGGCCGAGCCATGCTCACCATCGGGCTCGGCGTCACCATCTCGGTGTGGTTGTTGGCCGGGTTGTTATCGCTGCTCTCGCAACCACCGGTACCACGCGGCGCATTGCTCATCTATTGGCTAATCGCCATTCTTTACATCGGGTGCAGCCGCTTCCTCGCCCGCGCGGCATTGCGTCGCTTGCTACAGGAAGACATCTTCCCCCGTCGCGGGGTCATTATTTACGGCGCTGGTAGCGCCGGGTGTCAGTTAGCCGGCGCACTACGTACCGGCCGAGAGTATCGTCCAGTCGCGTTCGTCGACGACAACCGCGAGCTTCAGGGGCTCGTCATGATGGGCCTGCACGTATACTCTCCCAAAGAACTGCCTCGCGTTATTTCGCGATTCAACGTCCGTCAGGTGCTTCTCGCCTTGCCCTCGGCCAGCCGTAGCCGTCGCCTCGAAATCATCAACGGGCTGGAATCGCTGCGAGTCGAAGTCCGCGCAATTCCCGGCATGGCCAATCTGGTCAATGGTGAGGTCGATGTGGCCGATATTCGCGAAATCGACATCGACGAACTGCTCGGCCGCGAAACCGTTCCGCCCAGTGAGCAACTGCTCAGTGCCAACATCCGCGGCAAGAGCGTGATGGTCAGTGGCGCCGGCGGGTCGATCGGCTCGGAGCTATGCCGTCAAATATTGCTGCAAAAGCCGAAGTCCCTGATTCTTTACGAGATCTCCGAATTCGCGCTGTACTCCATCGAGCAGGAACTCTCGCAGATGGCGCGCCGTCACCGGCTTGACGTGCCGATCCTGCCTGCGCTCGGCTCCGTACGTGACGGCGAGCGGGTACGAGAAGTCATGACGCGCTATCAGGTGCAGACGGTCTACCATGCGGCGGCATACAAGCATGTGCCTCTGGTTGAACTGAATGTCGTTGAAGGAGTGCTCAACAACACCTTTGGCACTTGGGAGACGGCGAAAGCCGCCATTGCATCCGGTGTCGAAACCTTCGTTCTGATCTCAACCGACAAGGCTGTGCGGCCGACCAATGTCATGGGCGCCAGCAAGCGTTTTGCAGAGTTGGTGTTACAGGGACTCGCGCACAGCAAGACGAGTTGTACGCGATTCTGCATGGTGCGGTTCGGTAATGTGCTGGGCTCGTCAGGTTCGGTCGTACCGCTGTTCCGGCGTCAGATCGATGTCGGCGGCCCGGTCACGGTGACGCACCCGGATATCATTCGCTACTTCATGACAATTCCCGAAGCTGCACAGCTCGTGATTTCCGCTGGTGCATTGGGCGGAAATGGCGAAGTGTTCGTCCTGGATATGGGGCAGCCGGTCAAGATCGTGGATCTCGCCCGCCGGATGGTTCACCTGAGCGGCTTCTCGGTTCGCGACGCACAAAATCCCGACGGCGACATCGAGATTTCGTTCTCGGGGCTGCGTCCCGGTGAAAAGCTCTATGAAGAGCTGCTGATCGGCGGCGACGTGCTGAGCACGGTGCATCCGAAGATCATGATGGCCAACGAGCACCTCCTGCCATTGCCCGAGCTCGAAGCTGCGCTCGGTCGACTCCGTTCGGCATGTGAGCGTGGTGATCACCAGACGATTCTCAACGTACTGCGCCAATGTGTGTCGGGTTTCCGTCCGGACAGCGAAATTCGCGACCTGCTCTTCACTACGCCTTCCGCCGCAACGGCTGCGGCTGCGGCTACAGCAACTGAACTGAGACAGGCGAAGGTAATTTCCGTCCATCGCGTCAACGACAAGTAATTCGCAGGTGGCTGGCGGCGTGCGGAAGCACTACGGGTAGCCGCCGCCAGGCACGCTTCGCTCAGGTCGCCCCGACTTCAGGCTTCGTAGCGATAAGGCGGGGTATTGGCTATGTGATACTCGCTACGTAACAGGCCGAAGCAAATCAGATCATGGTAAAACCCGTTCTTGAGATGCTGGTCGCGCAGCACACCTTCGCGGGTGAAACCCAGACTCAAGTGCATGCGAATGGACTTTTCATTGAAGTCAAGCGCCTGGCCACAAATTTTGTGCAACTTGAGCGACTCGAAAGCGAATGCAATCGCGACCGCACCTAAACGCTTGCCGGAGCCGCGCGGCGCGTCGGCTGCTGCATAGAAGCCCCAATCGGAAATCGCACCGGGCGTAACGTTCGAATAATTCACGAAGCCTAGCGGTACCTCCCTGTCCTCCACTATCAGTAGACGGCGCGACGCATCGTTCGACATTTTCGAGAACCATTTCGTGTGTTCTTCGAGGCTGATCTCGTGATCGGTGAACATGCAGTGGCGCACTTCCGGACGATTTCGCCAGGCGAGCACGGCACCGAGATCCGCCGAACGCATCGGACGAATGGTGAGCGATTCAGACGTACTCATGAGAATTCCGGCGGGCGCCGACAAGAAAGAGAATCGTTGGTGGAGCGGAGGAGGATCGAACTCCCGACCTTCGCATTGCGAACGCGACGCTCTCCCAGCTGAGCTACCGCCCCACACGAAGCCACAATTATAGCGATTTTTCTCTGCGCGGCGAGGAACCGACCAAATTGCTCGGGAATTGGAAAATTTTCCACATTTCCATCGGGATACGCGCATCTACAGCAGCGCCCTGCCCCCTTAATTCGCCCCCAAATTCCCCTTCATCCCCTTGATGGACGGCACTTTCGGCGCTTTCGCGACCACCGTCTTCTGTGCGCGCAGATACCGCGCCACCACATCCCATACCGCCTCGCCCTGCACTCCCTCGGCCACCGGCGCCCAGCCCGCCACCTTGTATGTCTTGCCCGCCTCGATCAGTTTGCCGTTCAGACGCATCTCCGTGATGCGCTGCCCCATCGGCGCCATCGGGTCGATCGTGTAGTCCATCCCGCCCACGCGCACCATGTCTCCGCCCTGCTGGTAGTACGGATCGGGGTTGAACAGGTTGTCGGCCACATCCTCGAGCACCGTCTTGATCGTCTCGCCGGTCATCGGTGTCAGCGTCGTGTAGGG
>NZ_KB290519.1:44816-94358 GCF_000282835.1 Pandoraea sp. B-6
GCCGTCTGATCAAGCAACTGCTCCATCGTGATCGTTTGCCCCGGCAGCAGCGACGTCCCCCAACGGAATCCCGGCGAGAACCCAATCTCGGCATCTTTCTCCGCCATCACCGCGTCGAGCAGCAGCTGATCGAACGTCCCGTTGAAGTTGCCTCGTCGATACAGCACGCCTTCCGTCACCGCCAGCGGTTCCGCCAGCTTCGCCGCAAATGGCGCACGCACGCGCTCGATGAGCGCCTGCATCGGCGCGTCGGCCGGGAGCAAATTGGAGAACACCGGCAGCAGCTTGTAACGGAAGTCCACCGGCTTGCCGCCCTTCACGTCGAAGTCCAGCACCGCCAGGAACTTGCCGTTCGACCCGGCATTCGTCACGAGCGTCTTGCCGCCAGCGTTTTCCACGGTGACAGGCTTCGGCACCCCGTCGTGCGTATGACCGCCCAGAATCGCATCGATACCCCGCACGCGCGACGCCAGCTTCAGATCGACGTCCATCCCGTTGTGCGACAACAAGACCACGACCTGCGCCCCCTTGCCGCGCACCGCGTCGACCATCGACTGCAGACGCTCCTCCTGAATGCCGAATGTCCAGTCCGGCACGAAATAGCGCGGGTTCGCAATCGGCGTGTAGGGGAACGCCTGTCCGATGATCGCCACCGGCACCCCGTTCATCGTCTTGATCGTGTACGGCGCGAAGACCGGGTCGCCGAAATCGTTCGTCTGCACGTTCTGCGCGACGAAGTCGATCTTCCCCTTGAGCTGCTCCTCGACGACGGACTTCACGCGATCCGCCCCATACGTGAACTCCCAGTGCGCCGTCATCACGTCGACACCGAGCGCCAGCGTGGCGTCGACCATGTCCTGGCCCTTCGTCCACATCGACGTGCCGGACCCTTGCCACGTGTCGCCGCCGTCCAGCAGCAGCGCGCCGGGGCGTGACGCCTTCATGCGCTTGACCAGCGTCGCAAGGTGCGCAAACCCGCCAACCTTGCCGTACGTGCGCGCCGCCGCGGCAAAGTCGAGATACGTGAACGCATACGCGTCTGGCGTGCCGGGACGCAAACCATATGCCTTCAAGAATGCCTCGCCCACCAGATGCGGCGGCTTGTTCGCCTGCTCGCCGATCCCCAGATTGACGCTCGGCTCGCGGAAGTACATCGGCAGCAACTGCGCATGGCAGTCAGTGAAATGCAGCAGATGCACATTGCCGAACGTCGGCAGATCGTAGAACACGTCTGCCGCCTTGGCCGCTGCCATCTCCTGATGCGACAGCGCCATCCCGCCCGCCGCCGCCACCGCCAACACCTGCATGAACTCGCGTCGATTCATTTCGTCTCCGTAACGCACACGTCGTGCGGCGCGCCTGCTTTGTCGTTAGCTAATGCATCCGTACCCGTCAGCTCGTACCGCGCCAGTACACCATCGACGCGATGCCGCAGCGAACGTCCCGCAGTGATACGGCAACGATCATCTTCCGTCTCGTCCCGCCAATTCACTGAGTCTTCAAATCACTGAGTTGTCGATTCACCGAATCACCGGATCTCTGATTCAAACCCTGATTCATCGGGTTGCCAAATCACCGAAACACCGATGGCACTTGGTCACCGTGTCACTTGGTCATCTGATCACTTCCCCGCGTAGTCCGCCAGCGCCGCCACGTCCTCGCCGAACATCTCGCCGACTTCCTTGCGCAGCACTTTGCCGTTACGTCCAATCACATACAACTCCGGCAGCCCGCGACGCTTGCCCAGCACCGCCCGCCAGGCGTCCGTTTCCATACCCGCAGGAAACGTGTAGCCATGCGTCTTGAGGTAGTCGATGGCTTCCTGCGGTTTCTTGTCGATCGATAGCGTGACGATCTGGATCGGCTTGCCGCGGGTGGCCTCGTAAAGCTTCTGCACATGCGGATTCTGCTGCGCACAGAACGGACACCACGACGCCCAGTACTCGACGATGACTGTCCGGTCCTTGAACGCGCTCGCGGGCAGCGTCTTGCCATCGAGCAGCGTGAGCGACGGCAGCGTGACCGTGTCGCCGACCTCCAGCGCGTGCGCCGGTGCGCCAAGGGTCATTGCTCCCACGACGAACGCCGCAATGATCGTCGCTTTCAAACGCCCGAACACGCCCATGCCACTTCGTCGTGCAACGTAGCTCGGTCGACGTACCCCGCAGGCCCCAAAAACAGCACCCACCCAACCCAGCATCGAGTGCGCCCCCATCTGCCAGACGGTCATTCGCGCAAGACGTGAATCCGAAACAGACGCAAACCCACACCCACCTCGCCAGTCCGCACGCGAGCGCGGCCATCGCGACGGTCGGCGACGATCAGCGACTTGATTCGTATATTCCAGGGATGTCATGCAGCGCTCCGGAAACCGGCGGCGACCGTCGATCAACGATCTCGGGTCGCCCGCCGGAACGACGGTGGCTTATTGATTGACGGGAGACGCGGGGTCGAGCAGCAACGCCATGACGTCCTTCAACTGTTTCTCGGTCAGAATGCCCGCCGCGCCAAACCTCGGCATGTTCGAGCAAGCCGCGTAGCTATGCGAGTCGTAGACCTTCGCCCACGTGTACTTGACCACTTCGGGCGAATCGCCGCGCAGCTTGCCGTAGTGATACAACGACGGACCGATGTTGCCGAACGAGATCTCACTCTTGGTCAACTGGTGGCACGCGTAACAGTTGCCGCCATTGACGGTATCGGCCTTGTCGGTGAACTGCAGGCCTCGACCGTTCTGGGCAACCTTCTCGCCTTCCTTCCAGTCACCAAGATATTGACCGTCGGCCGGTGCCTTGACCTTCGCCAGCTCGGCTTTTTGCAGCCGTTCAGCCACCTTCGCCGGCATCGGCTTGGTCGCGTACTGCGTGCACAGCTTCTGCAGCTCGCTCTGATCGATGCGGTCAAGCTGCGCGATGCCCGAGGCGCGGAACGAATCGCGCAATTCCTGCACAACGGCCGCATCGGTCGTGCCGCTCACCAGCTTCGGACTCTCGTCCTGCGCGAAGGCCGTGCCGACGACGAGTGCCCCGGCCGCTGCCAGCGCGACGCCCGTCGCGCGCAATGCGAATGATTTCATGGGTGTGCCTCGCAATCGGTCAGCGCTTCAGGCCAGGGGCGTCCATCTTGCCGCCATTGGCCATCACGCCGAGGAAGGTAATCAGGTCAATGGACGCCTGCGAGCCGTAATTCAGCACCGGCATGCGCTGCTGGCGGAAGCAATCGTTCATCCGCCACTGCATCGTGCGCAGCGCACCCTGCGAGACACGATAGCCCGGCCACGTCGCAAACGCCTGTCGCGCCGCCGCGGGCTTGGTCAGGTTCGGCAGATCCTGAAGACGGATACGCTTGTCATCCGCCCCGTGGCACGACGCGCATGAGAAATCGTACGGACCGGAACGGTAGTAGAAGATCTTCTGACCGCGCGCGTAGGCGTCCTTCTCTTCCTTGTGCGCCTGCGACACGTGAATGACGGCGCCGCGCGACTGACCCGCCACATAGGCGGTGAGCGCTTCGAGATCGGTCGGATCCTGCCCTTCCTTGGAGAACGGTTGCTTGATGACGTCCGCGCGCTTGAAGCCCTGCAGATGCACCATGCACTCGACGATGCGCGACTCGGCATCGAGCACGCGTTTCGTGTCGGGGAAGTAGCGCGGCAGTTGCGCGTAGGCGTTCTTGACGACACCCGCGCCAAGCCCCAGGTCGCACTGCGCCATCGATACGTTGTTCGGGCCGCGTGGTGTCTTCCAGAGTTCCTCGCCGCGCATCTCGACGAGTTCTGCTGGATTGCCGTCGGCGAGCATCTCGCGATATTGCGCGATGGCGTCGGCCGTCGAACTTTCTGCAGCGAATGCGGGGGCACTGACGCCCGCGATGACGAGCACGCCGCCGAGCACAGTCCGTCGCAGCCACGCTGCGTCTCCTGCCGTGCTCTTTCGTTGGCTCGCCCGTGCGCTATGTTGCGCCTCGTTCATCTCGATCTCCTCTTCGTGGGGTTGGTCCGCGCAACGGGGAATCTCCCGAAAGCGCTCGTGCTTGCACACTGCACGGCGCGGATTTCGCTTCACGCCGTCCCACCCGGCCGGATTCGCGTGGCAGCGCCTGTGACGCGCCGCCGCACGTCTGCCGACGTCCGCCCGTCAGGCGATGGCCGTCTCGTCGGTCCGCGAATCGCCCTTGTTGTCGACCCACATGACCGTGACCTTGTCGCCCTTCTTGGCGCCCTTGAACTTGAACGCCATGAACGGATCTTTCGACACCGCCGGGCCCCATTCGGCCGACAGCACCGTCTTCCCGTTGCAAGTCACCGTGACGTTCTGGATGAAGTGTGCCGGGACGATATTACCGGAAGCGTCCTTGCGCTGGCCGGTTTCCATGATGTGACTCATCAGCACCTTGACCTCGACGACACCGCCGGCCTCGGTTGCGCGAATGCGCATCGGATTACCCATGTTGTGGCTCCTCTGTTCTACGATGCGTCGCTTAACCGCCGCAGCCGCCCAGCGTGACCTTGATTTCCTTCTCGGCCACGAGGTACTTGTTGTCCGCCTTGACGAGCGCATAGACCTTCGAGGTCTGGCCCATCTTCACACGCGTGGTCACCGCCGGCTCGGTACCGTCGGGAATCTCGAACGACGCCGCAAGCGTATTCGGATTCTTCTCGATCAGAATCGCGATCATCTGCGTATTCGGCGCCTTGCTCGCCACCGCCACCGGCACAACCGCACCGTTCTCGGCGATGTCGGGCGCGGTCAGCACCACCAAATCGCTCGGGCTGGTGCCCGTGCCACCCAGGGCCTTGACCGTGTCGGCCACGCTCCGGGTCGAGAACGCCGCCTTGTTCCAATGCGCCTCTGCCGCGCGCGCCTCTTCGGGCTTGATCAGCCCGGCGGCTACCGCCAGTCCCATTACCGCGGAAAACCGCAGCATGTCGCGTCGCTGTTGGTTCATCTCTGTGTGTTTCCTTCTCTGAGGGCCGCCGATACGAAGTGGACCATCGATCCGCCACGTACCGGCCGCCGTTCGCTCGCCTGACCCGCCGCCCGATCCTGCCGGGCAGCCTGCCGGCGAGCCCCCTGCCCCGGTGTTACTTCGCCGGGGCGCCGGCCAGAACCCACTCAACGAGGATCTTGGCGTCGGCATCCGACAGGTTCGGGTGCGCCGGCATCGGGATCGGACCCCAGACCCCCGAGCCACCGCCCTTCACTTTCTTGACCAGCTTGGCCACCGCGTCCTTGTCACCCTTGTACTTGGCAGCCACTTCCTGATAGGCCGGGCCCACCAGCTTCTTGTCGACGGCGTGGCAACCCATACAGGCGTTGGCACCCGCGAGCTTGGTCGCCGCTGCGACATCGACACCGGCATGGGCCAGCGAGGTGCCGGCCAGCATGGCCGCGGCGATCAGCATCTTTTTCATCGTATCTCCTTCGATTTGTGTAGGGGACGGGGGTCCTGCGGCGGCCCGAAACCCTCGGCGCGTCCGTCGAACCTCCTGCCCGCTCAATGTGCACCACGGAGAATCCAGTCGACCATCGTACGGATATCGGTTTCGGCGACCTGCGATTGCGGCGGCATTGGCATGCTGCCCCAATTGCCGGCGCCTCCGGCACGTATCTTCGCCACCAGTTTTTCAGCCGCATCCGGCTGCCCATGGTACTTGGTGGCGACCTCCGAGAAGGCGGGTCCGATCTTTTTGTCGGTCACGCCGTGACACGCCAGACAACCGTTCTTGTCCGCAAGCGTTGCTGCCGATGACGTCGCAGCGGCGGAATGGGCCGGCGCGTCCGAACTCGCCATGCCGAGCGTGGCGAGGGCCGCCGTCTTGCGCACCGACGCGTTTTGCGCGGCAGTGCCCGACAGCGGCGGCAGCTTCGTATCGACACCGCGCACCGGACCGATGATCCGGTTTTGCGCGGCCAGATCCCCATGCGCGTCGCGGGCGTACGCAGGGAGTGCGGACGTCACGATACCAGCCTCAGGACAATCCTGCATACACGCCTTGTTATGAGTATCCGGTTTGTCGCCCACGCGCCACATGCCATGCGCGCGCGTCATCCCGTTGCGATTGGGCATCAGTTTCTGCACGTCGCCAATGGTCTTGTCCGACAGCACGAAGTCCGACGGCACGATCTCCGCAAGATTCAGGAGATAGGCGGTGACCGCGTATACCTCGTCGGGCTTGAGCGAACGCGGCGCGTTCCACGGCATGGCGCGACGGATGTAATCCCAGATCGTCGAGATCGTATCGACCTTCATGAAGGTGGTGCGCACCGGCTGATTGTTCGCGCGCAGCGATGCCACGTGCCCCGTCTTGATGTCGTCGGCGGTGGTGCCCCCCACCAGCGGATTGAACACCTCGTTGCTCTCGCCAAACGTGCCGTGACACGATGCGCAGCGCGCGTCGTACACCTTCTGGCCGTCGGCGACAGATCCCTGTCCTTTGGGCAACCCTTTGAAGTCGGGGCGCACGTCGATGTCCCACGCGCTCAATTCCGCCGGCGTGGCATCGCGTCCGATCCCAGGTGGCGCCTTGATGGCGGGCTGGACCGGCGCCGCCTGCGCCGGGGCCGAGAACCAGGCCGCGACGGTCAGGCCCGCGAGCGTCAATGCGGCCACCCAGAGCACGGCCAGGACCACCGACTGCGCGCGCCGACGCATGGGGCGCTGCAACTTAAGTTCAATCGACGTGGACATTGGTCACCTCCCCGTTCGTCGCCACTTGCCACGTCTGGATTGCGTTGTTGTGATAGATCGACTTCGTGCCGCGCACTTCCCGCAGTTGCCGATAACGCGGTTGCACGAAGCCCGTCTCGTCCATGGCCCGGCTTTGCAGGAGCGCCGGCGAGCCATCCCATTGCCAGTCGAAATTGAAGCGCGTGAGGCACTTCGGCAGCACAGGCGATTCGAGCCGCGCCGCGCGCCAGGTCTTGCCGCCATCGGTCGACACGTCGACCCGTTTGATGCGGCCCCGCCCCGACCACGCAAGACCCGTCACGTTGAAATAGCCGCGATCGAGCAACGCCTGTCCCCCGGAGGGCGACGTGATGACCGACTTGCACTCCTGGATCGACGTGTACTGGCGATGCTGGCCGTCCGGCATCAAGTCGACGTAATGGCTCGTTTCATCCTTGGTGTTCCACGGCGCGTCGCCGACCTTGATGCGACGCAGCCATTTCACCCACGACACACCCTGCACGCCGGGCACGACCAGCCGCAGCGGATAACCGTTTTCGGGGCGCAGCATTTCGCCGTTCATACCCCAGGCGACGAGCACGTCGGAGAGCGCCGCCTCCATCGAGATCGTTCGGGTCATACCGGAGCCGTCGCCGCCTTCGGCGAGCACGTATTGGCCGCGCTTGGTATCGGCGCCCACCTCGTCGAGCAGAACCGACAGCGGCACGCCCGTGAATTCGCAGCACGACAGCATGCCGTGCGTGTACTGGACGGTCGGCACGGCGGCATTGCCCCACTCCATGCCGGTGTTCGCGCCGCATTCGATGAAGTGCATACGCGACACGGACGGCAGGCGCATGATGTCGTCCATCGTGTACACCTTCGCTTCGCGCACGAGGCCATGCACCATCAGGCGATGCTGCGTTGGATCGATCTCCTGCCAGCCCTGATGATGGCGCTCGAAGTGCAGCCCGCTGGGCGTGATGATGCCGAACAGACCTTGCAGCGGCGTGAAGGCCACCGACGCCTGCGCCGTTTGCGTCAGTCCCGGCGACTGACGGCGTTGCAGGTTCGCTTCGAATTTCGACGGCATGCCGTACGGACGTGCCGCGACCGGCTGGCCGAGCGACGTGGCCCACGGACGCGGTTCGAGAATCATCGGATCCCCGGCGGTCTTGGGCGCGTCGGCGGCAAAGGCCGCACCGCCCGCGAGCGCGGCACCGGCGGCCAGGAAGCTGCGCTGCAGGAAATTGCGCCGGGTGGGATTCAACCCGTCGCGGGCAATGTCGTCGGCAAGCGTGCTGTCGACGAAGTTCTCCGGAGCCCGGCGCAAACGGCCGGCTCGCGATGCGCTATCGCTGGTCTTGCTCACCCTGTCTCCTCGCGTTTTGTGGCGTCCGCCAGCGTCGCGAGGACACGGACGGCTTACCGCTTGCGTTCGAATCGATATGTGCGGTCTGGTTGCCGCACTGACCTACGGGTATTGCCGTGCTGCAGTACTACGGTATTGCCACGGTCTGCTGCGTGCTTCAGTTGGCGCGTGGCATGAAGCCATCGACGGCACGCTCCGGCAGCGCCTCCTCCTCGAGTCGGCCAGCGACCTGCACGCACACCGCGCGGCAGATCTCGACCACCCCGGTATCCGCGATCGTGTAATACACCTGATTCCCGTCGCGACGCCGTGCCAACACGCCCGCCTGATACATTGCCCCGAGATGCCGCGATACATTCGTCTGCGACGATCCCACCTGCGTCACCACCTCGCTCACCGAGCGTTCGCCACCGCACAGCGCATGCAGAATCCGCAACCGCGTTGGCTCGGAGAGCAGGCTGAAGTAGTGCGACACCTTTTCGAATACGCGATCGAGTTCTTCCATGACGGTCAGTCTTTGAGTTCGTATGCTGGCACAAGGAATTTCGTATATGCCTAATGACGCATATACGGATAATCAAAACAATGCGCGTCGGACGCAAGCTGCACTGCAACACGTTGGCGACCGATGTCTCGTTGCGGAGGGCGCGCATTGGGCGTCGGTCAGACGCGCTGCCGTGTATATCCGGGGATATAGCGCTCCACCTCATATGCGTTTGCGCGACATGCAACGCCGAGCCTACCGTCAGGTGCAGCCGCATGCGCGACGACCCGACGGATTGGCGCATCAGGGAAAAACCCGATAAGAAAGTGGCGGGAGACAGCGTGCCAGAGCACGACATTTTGCGGACGTCGTCCGTGAGCGATGGCGGAATGGCGACGAATCGCCATCCCGTCTTACTCGAATTGATATGACCAGTTCGCATTGAACCGCAGCGGACGGCTCGGCGAGTTGGTCGGCGCGTCGGCCATCGGCTTGGCGACCGACAGGTCGAGCGAGTAGTACTTGCTGTCGGAGACCCGCACGCCCAGGCCCACGGAGGCGAGCTGGTTGTGGAACAACGGCCCCGAACTCAGATAGACGCGCGCCGTATCGAGCATCAGGTACGGCTGAATCGTCTTGAGGAAGCGGAAGTCGGTGCGGAACATCCGATTGAGTTCGATCGACGCCCCCCACCCCCTGTCCCCGGCGATTTCGCCGGCCGGATAGCCGAGGCCGAAGCGCTGACCGCCGAACGTCGCCTGCTCGGACGTCGGCAACGTGTTGGCACTGTACTGCGCGCCCGCCGCGACGACGACACCGAATTCCCACGGCAGCACGAGCCCCTGTTTGCCATCGAGCGTGAAGCGCCAGAAGCCGAGATCGTAGGGGCCGAGTATTTGCGCGACGCCCGCCGGCTGCGTCGTGTACGACTGGCTCGCCCCCATCCCGGTAAAGCCCTTGAACACGCCGAGCGTGGCGCTGCGGGTCTGCTTCTCGGTGACCTCGTTGTACGAGAGCTGAACCTGCGCGGCCCGCACGTTCGTCTGCGAATTGATGTTGTTCGGCGAATTCGGTACTTCGTAGCGATCGCGCGAATTCACGCCGTACATGCCGCCGCTGACCGTCAGGTTGCGCTGATTGTTGAGCAGGATCGGGTACGACACGGTCACGGCGACACGCTTGGTGTCGAGGTGTCGCGTCAGACCGGCCAGCGCCTGATCGTCTGGCTGTCCGCGATAGTGCGACGCGTCCACGCGCGCCTGCAATCCGTTCGACCCGAGCGGCTGGATGTACGACCCCGCATAGAACTCTTCGTCGTTATGCCCCTTCGGGGCGATGGCCGTGAGCTGAATCTGTTCGCCGAGCGGGGTGAGCGCGTTGCTTGTCACCGTGAACACACCGCGAATACCGGGGTTGTTATAGGTGAGCGACGTGCCCAGCGCTACGGGTTGACGCGTAACGTCGAGCGAGAGTTCGGTCGCGCCGTCGGTCTGCGTGGGCGGTTGCACGTCGGCCTTGATCTTCATGCCGGGCACGAGCGTGAGCAGGTTCAGATAGCGCTCGAACGTGGCGCGCTTGAGCGGACGTTCCGCCTCGATGTGCGCAGCGATGTCGCGCAACCGCTGTTCCGACGGCCCCGGCTTGCCCGTGATTTTCGTGCTCGAGATGTAGCCTTCAACGATCGTCACGCGCACGAAGCCGTCTTTGAAGTCTTGCGCGGGGACGAAGGCGAAGGACAGCAGATAGCCCGCGTCCTGGTACATCTTCGTGACCTGATTGGCCTTTTCGACCAGATCGCCAATGGTCACTTCCTTGCCCGCCAGCGGCGCGAAGACCCCGGCCACGTCGGCGAACGGCAACGACTTGACGCCTTCGATACCGAAACGCTGTGGGGTCATCTTGCGCGCGAGCAGCGATTTGAGCGCGTCTTCCTGCGTCGGTGGCTGAATGCGAAAGGTGGCGGCGGGCGCCTTGGGCACCTCGATTTTTGGAATGCTTTGCAGCGGGTCGCCACGCACGGGGCTGCCGTCGGCCAAGGCGTTGTGCACGCTTAGCAGGCCAATGGAGTACAACGATACGGCGACGACTCGAACGACCCTGCGGCTTTGCGCCGTCTTGACCGAATTACCACGCACAACGCGTAGCGCAAGACGGGCTCCTCCCTGGCGATGCGCCATCCCTATGCCCCTTGAATGCTTATTTTTTCGTGCGGCCAGTGTAACCGAGAGGCGTGAGGCCCCGTCAACAGGGGAAACAGGGTGAAATGCGGCGGTTATACAACATTCGGACCAGAACACTACCAGACAGGGTCTGGACCGCTTAGAGAAGAACCACTCCAAACGTACGAGGTATCAACGCGCCGCAAACGCATGGGTAGGCATCGTAAGGGGGCACGAGGCGCCGGACGAGGTCCTGCTGCGCGCCATGGGATATAATCCGCTGCGCTTTACCGCTTCTGTGCGCCAACAGGCACAACTGCGACGCAATGGCTCTGGGACCCGGCAACACCTCGCTGCGCACGAAATGTCACGGGCGATGCAAGGGTTGGTGTTGCCGCCGCAGAACCGGCGAGTCAACGTGTTTGTTGCGCCTCATGCTTTGCCCCCATATGAAAAGTACCCCAGTTGGCCCTTGGCCCAAGTCGTACGGCGCCGTGATCTACACACTCGCCGTCGCAGGCCTCGTCCTGGCTTTTCCCGCATTCTCCCTGAGCGCTCGCGGTGGTGCGAGCACGCTGTTGATTCTTGCCACAGCACTGTCGCTGATCTCGCTGTCGTTCAAAGAGGGGCGTCGGCTCCTGCTAGCTTCGGTGGGCCAGCTCTCCAGAATGGAGATCGTGCTATGTCTGTCGATGGCCGCACCGCTACTTTGCGCATTACTTATCGAACTCATTCATGGGCAAGTCGCGTGGGACACGCTCGACTCGCCTTCGCGATTCGTCGCAGCCATTCCCATCTTCCTAGCGTTGCGTAGCTCGCAGAGTGACAAGCTCCGCTGGAGCGATCTATCGTTTGCCTTGGGTGGACTAGCTGCGACCCTCGTTACCCTTCCCTATGCGAGCGAATGGGGCACTGACCGTTTCGGCAGCTACTTTCTGAACCCCATCCATTTCGGCGACATTGCGCTCATCTTCGGCGTCATGTCCTTAATGTCGCTTCACTGGCATCGCCGCGACTCCCTCGCCATCGTCGCGCTCAAGCTGCTCGGCACGGGGGCCGGACTTTTTGCGTCGTTACTCACGGGTTCGCGCGGCGGCTGGATCGCCCTGCCGGTAATGCTTCTCATCGTGCTAGGCTACAGATTCAAGTCAGCCCCCCTGAAGTGGAAGGTCGGCGCGTTCGTCCTGCTCGCAGCGGCGGCCACTGCGTCGTACTTTACGTCCTCGCTCGTGCAGGAGCGCATTGTTCAGGCCCAGTTCGACATTCGTAATTACGAGATGGGAAACCGGGACACGTCGATCGGCATCCGCCTCCAATTGTGGGAAACAGGTCTTCGGGAATTCGCCCGCAAGCCGTGGACGGGCCTGGGTGCCAACGGCTATAAGCTCGCCATGCCGCGTTTGCAGGCAGCGGGAGAACTGTCGTCCCGTGCTGCACAGGCCGGGGAAGGAGAAATGCACAACCAGATGATCGCGTATGCGGTCGATTACGGCGTTTTCGGGTGGGTTTCCCTAATGCTGGTCTATCTTGGCCCGATCGGCCTATTCCATTGCGCCATGCGCAGTGCCTCATCGGTAAGACGACGCGCCGCATTGTTGGGATTGTGCTTCGTGGTGGCATTCTGGATTTTCGGATTGACGGTAGAGACATTCAACCTGAAATCGACCGTGTCTACCTACGTCGTCATCGTGGCAATTCTGGCGGCGATCGTCACAGCGCCTGATCGCGAAAAGTCTCAAGAGACGACGTCAGGCTGATTTCCAACAAACTCACGCCAGCGTGTCGGCCCAGATGCCCTGTGCCCATGCGAGTCCCAGGGCGAATTCGTCCGGTGTGGCGCGCGACGACGCGCCACCTGTGCCCGGCACCGGGAGCATGGTGCGCTGCGCGGCGTCGTATCGGTGAACGCTGGCCACGTGCATCGCTTCGGTCGCCGAGACGAACGTGTAACAGGTGTTGCTGTAAAGCGGCTCCGGGTTGACCGCGCGCCCTGACAGGGCCGCCACGATGGCTGCGGCGCAAACCTTGCCGTGCTGGTTGGCCATATGGCCGGACTTGGGCATCTGCGGGGCGATCTGAATGGCGTCCCCCAGCACATGGATGTCGGGTTGCGCGGTCGACGCAAACGTCAGAAAGTCGACGTCGCACCAACGGCCGTTGGCCGTCGCCAGCCCACTGTCCACCGCGATATCGCCCGCCCGCATCGGCGGGATGACATTGAGCACGTCGGACTTGATTTCCTCACCCAGCTCGAAGCGCGCCAGCCACTTCGCACCATCGGCCGCGACTTCCGTGCAATTGAACTGCGGGTGATACTCAACGATTCCGGCATATTGGGTGCCCCAAATCGCCTGAAACTGCTCGGCTTCCGCGAGCACCTGATCGTTGGTGTCAAAGACGAGCACTTTGGCACGCGGCTTGTGACGTTTGAGCCAGGCGGCGACCTGACACGCGCGCTCATACGGCGCGGGCGGACAGCGAAACGGCGCCTCGGGGATCGTGATGGCGACGACCCCACCGTCGGGCATCGCCCGCAAACGCGCGTGCAACGCGGCGCTTTCGCGGGCGTCGGTCCATCCCACCGGCAAGGCGTCGCGCACCGCGGGATCGGAGAGTCCGGCAATGGCCTCCCTACGCAGCGACACCCCTGGGGCGACGATGAGCTTGTCGTAGGAAAGGCGACCGCCATCGGCGAGCCGCACCTGTTGGTTGGCGGCGTCGATGGCCTGGGCGCGTGTGCGTCGCCAGACCACGCCGTGCCGTTCGACGAGCCTGTCGTAGGGCACTGTCAGGTCGCTTACCCGCAAGTGGCCGCCCACTACGAGGTTCGACAACGGGGCCGAGACAAAGGCGGGATTCGGTTCGACCAAGGTGACGTCTATCGTGTTGCCCGAGAGCATGCGCAACGCCTTGGCCGCCGTCGCGCCACCGAATCCGCCGCCGATCACAACGACACGGACACGCGTCTTGAGCGGTGTCGGCCAGAGCGGCGCCGCCCATGCGCGGGTGACACCGGCCAGTGCGACCGTCGAGCCCATGCCAAGAAGAAAGTTGCGGCGGCGCATCGTGTCGGCCCTATCGAGGCGTTTGAGACGTTTGAGGCGTGCGCGGCGACGCTGACGCGCCCTTGCCCGCCGGCTGCGAGGCGAAGTACGCGGCGATGCGACGCAACTCGTCGTCGCGATAGCCTTTGAGCAGTTGGGGCATCAGCGTGGCGGTACGCTGCCCATCGCGCATGGCTTGCAACGCCGACATGAGTTCCGTCGCCGGGCGCCCGTCCAGCGCGGGCAGCGTTGCCTTGCCCGTGCTCACTGGCGCCGACGCGTTATGACATGTCATGCACGCCATCGCCCAGTCGCGGGCTTGCCAGTCGGGCTGGGGCGCCTGCGGCGCCGCCAGCTCGACGTAGACCGGGGAGGCGGCGCGCACGCCGGATACCGGTGCCGCCCATGCCGTCGCGGTGGCGACAACCCCGGTTCCGATCGTCAGAACGAGCGCCGCCGCGATGGCCGGCGTCACCCATCGCGCAGATGGACGAGGCAGACGATCGCGGCAGTCGGCCGCTGAGCCGGTAACGGCACGGGTGCGCACGCGCAGTGTCCGAGGCGCTCGGGTAGCGCGCGTCAGTTACCGGTCTTGTTCGACGGACCGGGCTTGATCGGTGCGTCGCTGATCGGCGCAGGCGAGGACAGCGGCTTGGCCGTGACCGTTTCGGTGTCGATCGGCGTGGTCGTGACCGCCGCGGCGCTCGAATCGTCAGTCACCGGGGCCGGGTTCTTCGAGGCCTCGGTCGAGAGGCGCTGCGCCTCTTCCGGCTTGATGTATTCGTACAGCTTGATGACCTTCTGCACCCCGTCGATACGGCTGGTCACGTTGGCGGCGATGCGGCCTTCCTCTTCCGACACGAGGCCCAGCAGATACACGTCGCCACGCTCGGTGACCACTTTGAAGACGTTGGCCGAGATTTCCTTCGTGTTGATCAGGTTGGCCTTGACCTTGCTGGTGATCCACGCGTCGTTCGAGCGCGAACCAAAGGAGCTGGCCGGTCCGATGGCAAGTTCGTCGACGATGCCGCGCACGTTGCTGATCTGCTTGACGATTTCGACGGCGCGCTGCTTGCTGGCGTCGTTCGGAACTTCGCCGGTGAGCAACACGCGACGGTTGAAGACCGTTACGTTGACGTGGGCGGCGTCTGGCAAGTTATTCGCGGTATTGGCTTCGGCCTTGATCTGAATTTCACGGTCTTCCGTCTGCGCGCCGACGGAACGGCGGTCGGTGGCGACGAGTGCGCCGGTCGCGGCACCGCCGAGAATGATGGGGGCACAACCGGCCAGGGTTGCAGCAATCAACGCCGCCGCGGCGAGCGGCTTGACCACGCGTTGGAAATTCATCGGGCATTCTCCTTGTTGGATGATCGAACGGGACGGCCCCCGCCGCGCCCAGCCGGCACCGCCCGCCCCCGCGGCGCAGTACCTGTCATGCTCTTGACGCCGAATGACGGCAATAGGTTCACGCTTCGCCGAACAGCATCGCGTCGACCAGGTCGCACAGGCAGTGAATCGTGAGCAGGTGAACTTCCTGAATGCGCGCGGTACGATCAGCCGGGACGCAGATGTGCACGTCCAGCTCACCCAGCGCCGCATTGACCTTGCCCCCGCCCTTGCCGGTCAGCGCGATCACGTGCATGCCGCGTTCGTGCGCCGCTTCAATGGCGGCGAGCACGTTGCCGGAATTACCCGACGTGGTGATGGCGAGCAGGACATCGCCCTCGTGCCCGAGCGCACGCACCTGCTTCGAGAAGATGGCGTCGAAGTTGTAGTCGTTGCCGATGGCCGTCAGGATCGACGAGTCCGTGGTCAGCGCGATGGCCGGCAATTCGGGGCGCTCGCGCTCGAAGCGGCCGACGAGTTCGGCCGCGAAGTGCTGGCAGTCGGCGGCCGAGCCGCCGTTACCGCAAGCGAGAATCTTGTTGCCGTTGGACAGCGCTTCGAACATGACGTCCGCGGCGGCGGCGATATATTCGGGCAGTGCGTCGCGCGCCGCCAGCTTGGTCTCGACGCTATCCGTGAAGTGTTGCTGAATTCGTTCGATCGACATGGTCGTTTGCCAGGGTGTCGCAAAAGCGGCCGGCCTTGCATGGGTGCCCGAGGGCACTCGCCTGCATCGGCCGGCGTTCAAAGGCCGTATCAGTCTTGAAAATCTTGAAAACGGCGCGTTCGCAAGTGTAACAGGCCGGCGGACACGGGTTTCGTCAGAGATCGTCGGCTCGGAAAGCGTCGGGCAGCCAGCGCACCACCGGCGGACGTCCGTCGAACGTCACCACGTCGAAACGACAACGCCCCGCGGGACGCCGCAGCAGATAGTGACGCGCGGCCAAGGCCAGGCGGCGGCGTTTGGCGCGCGTAATGCTCTCGGCGGCCCCGCCGAAGTCGCTGCGCGCGCGGGCGCGCACCTCGACGAATACCAGTACACCCGCGCAATCCCGCATAATGAGGTCGATTTCGCCGCCGCGACACCGATAATTGCGCGCGACGAGCCGCCAGCCGCGTCGCTCCAGCAACGTCTGAGCGTGGTCCTCGAACGATTCTCCTAACTGATTCGACATGGTTGTTCCGATGTTTACCGTTGCCGGCGCTGCCGGTGTTACCAACGCCTGTGTGCCCCGCACGGCAACGACGCCGTTTGCGGGAGTGCGACGCCATGGATGAGCGCCTGATGTCCCTGGCCGAGGGCCAGCATTACCCGGTGGGCACGCTGTACGTCGTCGCCACGCCGTTGGGCAATACCGCCGACATCACGGTGCGAGCGCTGTACATCCTCGGGATGGTTGACGCTATCGCCTGTGAAGATACGCGCAATAGCGCGCAGTTGCTCCAGCGGTATGGCATCGACAAGCCGTTGATTGCGGCCCACCAGCACAACGAAAACGAAGTGGCGACGCGGTTGGTCGAGCGTCTGCGGGGTGGCGAGCGCATCGCCTACATTTCAGACGCAGGCACCCCGGGCATCTCGGATCCGGGCGCGCGACTGGTCGATGCGGTGCGTGCGACCGGGCTCGGCGTGGTGCCGGTACCAGGCGCGAGCGCGGTGATTACGCTGCTCTCGGCGGCCGGCGCCTGGGTGGAGACGTTCACGTTCGTGGGTTTCCTGCCATCGAAGGCGCAGCAACGGGCCCAGGCGATTGCTGCGCTTGCAGGGGCGACCTCGGCGCAGGTCTTCTACGAAGCGCCGCATCGGATCGTAGAGACGGTCGCGGCACTCGCCGATGGATTGGGCGGTGCGCGCCGACTGTTGATCGGACGTGAGTTGACCAAGCGCTTCGAGGAGATTCACGAATGTGCGCTGAGCGAAGGCGTGGCCTGGCTGAAGGCGGACGCGAACCGTCAGCGTGGCGAATTCGTGCTGGCGGTATCGGGCGCGGCAGCGAGCGCTAGCGAAGATGGTGTCGACGCCGAAGCGCAGCGCGTGCTCGCGTTGCTGGTGGCTGAACTGCCGACGAAAAGTGCCGCGAAGCTCGCCGCCGCGATCACCGGCGCACCGAAGAACGCGCTTTACGAGCGAGCGCTGGCGCTCAAAAATGGTTGATCGCCCCGCGTGGGATACGTTTTTTGAGGCCTAAAGATTCGGACGTTTCTGGAGAAATTCTCAGCGACTCCCCAAACTCTCCCCTCGATATTCCCTCTATGATTGGCTCGATCTCAGGGTCTCGGCTGGTACGCGTCAGCGAATCGGCCGCCTCCCCCCGGGCCTGATGAGATGTCACATGAAAAACATCCTTGCCCGCGCATCGATCGGAATCAGCGAATTGAAATCGAACCCCAGTGCCGCCATCCATCGAGCCGATGGCCCCGTCGCCATCCTGAACCGGAACACGCCGGTCGCCTATCTCGTCCCCGCAGCGGATTGGGAAGCGATCTGCGAGCGGCTCGATGACGCTGAACTCGCCGACCTTATCCGTTCACGCGCCGGCGAAACGCCGGTGAGTACCCAGCTTGACGACCTATGACCTGCAGTTCCTACCCTCTGCCCTCAAGGAGTGGCAGGCGCTCGATTCCACGATCCAGCGCCAGTTCAAAGCGAAGTTGCAGCAACGGCTGCAAAGACCCCAAGTTCCCGGCAGTCGGCTAAGGTCGATGCCGGACTGCTACAAGATCAAACTCGCATCGGTGGGATACCGGCTCGTCTACCGAGTCGACGACAAAGCCGTCACCGTGTTGGTGGTCGCCGTCGGCAAACGAGAGCACCTTGCGACTTATCGCACGGCCCGAAAACGCGTTCAGTGACGCCGCCGATAATGAAACAAACCCGCCGAAGCGGGCTTGTGTCCTGACATTCCAACGCGTTAGCTCAGCAGCAGCGCGTCATCATCGAGCTGTTCGCCGCGGGTGCGTTCGAACATCTGCAGCAGATCGGGAACGTCCAGGCCCTTGCGTTCCTCGCCCGACACGTCCAGCACGACCTTGCCCTGATGCAGCATCACGGTGCGGTCGCCGTAGTCCAGTGCCTGACGCATGCTGTGCGTGACCATCATCGCCGTCAGCTTGCTCTCTTGCACGATGCGTGCCGTCAGTTCCAGCACGAACGCCGCCGTCTTGGGGTCCAGCGCGGCCGTATGCTCGTCGAGCAGCAAGATCCGCGACGGCTGCAACGACGCCATCAACAGGCTCACCGCCTGACGCTGACCGCCGGAGAGCAGCCCGATACGGTCCGAGAGCCGGTTCTCCAGCCCAAGGTTGAGCAGGCTCAGCTTCTCGCGGAACCGCTCACGCAGCTCCCGATTCAGCGCGAACCCGAAACTCCGGCGTTCGCCCCGCTTGACCGCCAATGCCATGTTTTCCTCGATGGTCAGCGCCTCGCAGGTGCCGGCCATCGGATCCTGGAACACGCGCGCCACCTGACTCGCCCGCTGCCACGCCGTCTTCTTCGTGACATCGTTACCGTCGATGGAAATCGTGCCCGAATCGACCCGCAAGTCGCCGCTGATGGCATTCAGGAACGTGGACTTGCCCGCACCGTTCGAACCGATCACGGTGACGAACTGGCCCGTCGGGATATCCAGCGACATGCCGCGCAGCGCACGGTTCTCGATGGGCGTGCCCGGATTGAAAGTGATCTTGAGGTCTTTTGCGCTCAACATGATCAGGCACCTCCGTTCTTGCGGGGGAACAGCTTGCGGCGCGTTGCCGGCAGCACCAATGCCACCGCCACGAGCAATGCCGTCACCAAATTCAGATCCTGCGCCTTCAGACCGATGAAATCGCTGTTGAGCGCGAGCGCGATGAAGAAGCGGTAAAGCACCGCACCGACGACCACCGCCAACGTTGTGAGAATGAGGCGTCGGGCCGGCAGAATCGTCTCGCCAATGATGACCGCCGCCAAGCCGATCACGATGGTACCGATCCCCATCGAGATGTCCGCGCCGCCCTGCGATTGCGCGAACAACGCGCCCGCAAGCGCCACCAGCGCATTCGAGAGCGCCATGCCCGCCAGAATCTCGTGACCGGTATTCACGCCCTGCGCCCGCGCCATGCGCGAATTCGCGCCTGTCGAGCGCATCGCCAGGCCCTGTTGCGACAGGAAGAAGTAATCCAGCCCAAGCTTCACCACGATGACCACGGCCAGCAGCAACAACGGACGCGTCACATAGTCCGGCAACCAGGACACGTTGTCCGGCAGGAGCATCGTGAAGACGGTCGGCGAGGTAATCAGCGGCACGTTCGGTGCCCCCATCACCCGCAGGTTCACGGAATAGAGCGCGATCATCATCAGGATACTGGCGAGCAGATCCATGATCTTCAGGCGCACATTGAGCCAGCCGGTGATGAAGCCCGCCAGCGCGCCCGCCGCCATCGCCGCCACGGTCGCGGCGAACGGATTGGTGCCGCCGGCGATCAGCGTAGCCGCGACCGCGCCGCCCAGGGCGAAGCTGCCGTCGACGGTCAAATCGGGGAAATTGAGGATGCGGAAGGAAATCAGCACCCCGAGCGCCACGAGACTGAAGATCAGACCGATCTCCAGGGCGCCCATCATAGAAAAAAGAGACATTGTCGTAATTCCACTGCGCAAGACGGCCCATGCCGGGTCTCGGCATCAGCGCTCACACGGCCGACGTCGGCCAGTTCGGGACATCGCCGGTCGTTGTGCGACCGCTGTCGGGGGAAGCCGTCCCACCCATTCGATAGGAAAAGAGCGGCGGGGACAGAGGGTGTCCGGGCGCCGCCCTGTCGCGCTGCGGTGAGCCGGGGAGGTACACCCCGCCTTACCGCGCTCACGCACGCTTTACTGCCTGATGACCGTCTTGGCTTCCTTCACCAGATCGTCCGACAGCGTCACGCCTTGCTTGGCGGCCGCCGCCGTGTTGACGAACAGTTCCAGATTCGAGCTGGTCTGCGAGGCAATCGCCCCCGGCTTCTCTCCCTTCAAGATGCGCCCGACCACCTTCCCGGTCTGACGGCCCAGGTCGTAATAGTTCACGCCCAGTGCCGCAATGGCGCCGCGCTTCACGCTATCGGTATCCGACGCGACCAACGGGATCTTGCGGTCGTTGGCCACCTTCACCAGCGATTCATACGCCGACACGACGTTGTTGTCCGTGTTCGTGTAGATCACGTCGACCTTGCCGACCAGGCTGTTGGCCGCCGAACTGATGTCGACGGTGCGGGGCGCGGCCGCTTCGACCAGCGTCAGTCCGGCAGCGGGCAGCAACTTCTTCAGCTCGTTGACGACCACGACCGAGTTCGCTTCACCCGGGTTGTACACCATGCCGACACGCTTGGCGTTCGGCACGACGCGCTTGATCAGGGCGACCTGCTTGTCCAGCGGCAGCTTGTCGGACACGCCGGTCACATTGGTGCCCGACGGCGCCCAATTCTTGACCAATTGCGCCGCGACGGGATCGGTCACGGCCGAGTAGACCAGCGGCACCGACTTGGTCGCGGCCGCCACGGCCTGCGCCGTGGGCGTGGCAATGCCGATAATCACGTCCGGCTGGTCGCCCACGAACTTGCGGGCGATCTGCGCGGCCGTACCGACGTTGCCCTGTGCGCTCTGGTATTCCCACTTGAGGTTCTTGCCGACCTCGTACCCTTCCGCCTTGAGTTCGTCGCGTGCGCCATCGCGGATGGCGTCCAGCGCCGGGTGCTCCACGATCGCCAACACGGCCACCGATTTTGTCCCCTGCGCGAAGGCCGCGCCGGTCGTGCCCAACAACGTTGCGGCCACGGCGCACAGCAGGGTGCGCTTGGCGAATTTGCCCATCGTCGACATCAAAACTCCTCCAGGAATGCTCTTTGATAGGTGCGCTGAGCCCGTGTCTCGCCGGGTCTCATTCGGATGCACACAAAACGTGCACCGGCGCGTGGGGCACAGTCTACCCACATCCCCCTGAGCGAACAACGGTTGCCAACGCAACCGCCTGAAAGGCCCGTGGAATATCGGGCTGCGCCGAATCGCTGGCAGATTGATGCGGCAATCGGAAAAAAATTAGTCGATTTGGTCGTCAAATTTCCGATGTGCGCACATTCGTGCGTGGCATTCGCCCTATCAGATGCAGCAAAAATCGGAATAATGCGCGATTTTTTACACAGAATAGATGGATTTTGCACAACAAATGTGCGGCGAGCATCCCCCGGCTTGGGAAGCCATCAACGCGATTTCAGAATTGGCCGTCGGGAAACGAGGCGCCGCGACGACGCGCGTACGCCGCGTGGCGTCAGGGCGCGTTCTTGCTGTCGTCCAGGCCGAGGGCAGCGACTTCGGTGCGGGAGAGGCGGCGGATTTCGACCTTGGCGTGGCCGGCGCGAATAAAGCCGAGCTGCTTGGCCGCCCCGTAGGAAAGGTCGATGATGCGATTGTGCGCGTAGGGGCCGCGATCGTTGATTTTGACGACGACAGTCTTGTTGTTGGCGATATTGCGCACGAGCGCAAAGCTGCCCAGCGGCAAGGTCGGATGCGCGGCGGTCGGTTCGTTCATGTCGAACGTTTCGCCGGTGGCCGTGCGACGTCCATGAAACTTCTTGCCATACCAGGATGCCATGCCAGTCTGGTAAAACGTGCCGGCGTCGGCGCGCAGATGCGCTTCGCCGTCGCGATCCGGCGCTTCGGGATCGCCCGGACTGAGACCTTCGGTACGATACGACTTGCCGGGCCACTGCAGATCGAAGTTCGACCCGACGGGCGCGTTGGCTTCGCGCGCACGGGCGCGCGCGCCTGTCGCCGAAGCGGCGGCAGCCGTGGGGCTGAGGGGTTCGAGCGGCGTTGTGCAGGCTGTCAACGTCAGGGCGAGGGCGCAGCCGACCGCGAACCGTGTGAGGATCTCGCGTGTTCGCATAGCGCGCAAGTTTAACACGACGCAAAATGCAACCTATCAGCGAGCGTTCACTTACGCGCCGAGACTCGCTGAATCAGCATCGCACAGGCTTGGTCAGTCTCATCGGACACGGCTCGCTCAAGCGCTCCGACCCGCTTGGCGAGCAGCGCTCAGGCGTGTCGTCGATTGCGACGCGCCCGGCGGGTCCCCTCGCGTCCGAATTACAATAGGCGAAAACTGCGTCCCCGATATCCCATGAACGTCACTCTGATTCCTGTCACGCCTTTCCAGCAAAACTGCACCCTGCTCGTCTGCGATGCGACGAAGCGCGCCGCCGTGGTCGACCCCGGTGGCGACATCGACCGGATCGTCGGCGAGATCGAACGCCAGGGCGTGACGCTCGAGAAAATCTTCCTGACGCACGGCCACCTTGACCATTGCGGCGGCGCGGGCGCACTTGCCGAAAAATACGACGTCCCCATCGAAGGCCCGCATCCCGACGACGCGTTCTGGATCGACCAGCTTCAGACACAAAGCGCGCGCTTCGGCTTTCCCGAACCACAGCCGTTCACGCCCGACCGCTGGCTGGGTGACGGCGACACGGTCACGTTCGGCGAGGTCACCCTCGACGTGCTGCATTGCCCGGGGCATACGCCGGGTCATGTCGTGTTCTTCTCGGCGGACGAGCGTCTGGCCAGCGTGGGCGACGTGCTCTTCGCCGGCTCCATTGGCCGCACCGATTTTCCGCGCGGCAACCACGCCGACCTGATCGCGTCGATCCGCAACAAACTCTGGCCGCTCGGCAACGACGTGACCTTCATTCCCGGACACGGCCCTGTCTCCACCTTCGGTCAGGAACGTCAGACCAATCCGTACGTGGCCGATACCGTGCTCGCCGGGAGCGCCGCATGAGCGAGGCCGTGTCGCGTACCCCCCCGCGCATCATCCCCGCCGACGAGGAAATTTTCGTCAGCACCGACGTCGAGGCCGACGGCCCGATCCCCGGCCCGCATTCGATGCTCAGTTTCGCGTCGGCGGCCTACACGGCCGACAAGGAGCTGATCGGCACGTTCAGCGCCAATCTCGAGTGCCTGCCCGACGCGAAGGGGCATCCGCTGACGATGAAATGGTGGAAGACCGAGCCAGACGCGTGGGCGGCCTGCCGCGTCGATCAGGAAGACCCGACCAAGGCGCTCAAGGCGTATGTGAAGTGGGTGGAGAAGCTGCCGGGCAAGCCTGTGTTCGTCGCCTATCCGGCAGGGTTCGATTTCACGTTCATGTTCTGGTACATGATGCGCTTCGTCGGTCGTTGTCCGTTTTCATGGTCGGCGCTCGACATCAAGACGCTCGCGTTCGCCATGACCGGCATGCCCTACCGCAAGTGCATCAAGCCGCGGCTGCCGTCCGTCTGGCTCGACCCGCTGCCGCACACGCACGTGGCACTCGACGACGCGCTCGAACAAGGTGCGCTCTTTTGCAACATGCTCGCCGAGCTGCGCGAGCAGCAGAAGACGTTGACCGAACTCCCCGGTTGGCGCGGCGCCGGACTCACGGCGAATGCCGACGCGCCGGTGTTCAGGTCGCCCGCAGCACAAGCGGCGGCCGAGGCGGTAGCGCACGCCGAATCGCCAGACACCGGCCCCGGCAAGGACAGCGCGGCGCACGGCTGAGCCAGGACCTCGCGGTGCCATGCGCGAGGGGCTCGACGCGCATGGCGCGGGGACCGCTTCCGCCGTCGGTCGATTACAGCACCTGACTCGCCAAGTCGGGCGGACGCGCAATCACGGCCTTGTCGCCGTTGACCACGATGGGTCGCTGCAACAACTTCGGATGCGCCGCCACGGCGGCGAGCAACGCGTCGTCGGTCATCGCCGCGTCGGCCAAGCCCAGCTCGGTGTACTCGGTTTCGTTGCTTCGGATCATCTCGCGCACCGGCACGCCGAGTAGGTTGTGCAAACGCTTGAGATCGGCGAGCGTCGGCGGGGTCTTCAGATACTCGATGATCTGCAGATCGCCCCCGCCCACCGCCGGCGACCCCTCCACCAGAGCCAGCGCTTCGCGCGACTTCGAGCAGCGCGGGTTGTGATACACGGTAATCATGATCCCTCCAATACGTTCAAAAGGCGTCAGTCGCGACGGCGTCGTGCGCGCCTGAAACAGGCGCTGGCGAGTATGCATGGTATCGCCGGATACCGCCACTTGCCGACATCCGGGTCCACATCGACACCTACGTGTTAACCGCGCTGCGCGGCGCGCGTGGGCCATCTAACATAGGCAATGAGGGCTTCGCGTTGTGTCGAGAGGCGCTTCGCGCGGACGAATTCGCGATCTGCGAGACCGCTCCCGCCCGGTAGATGAACAAGAAGACCCGTGTCGCGAATGTTGCGGGAGACGATGTATGTATGCGCAACCTTCTCAATGCCGGCGGACGCCGCATGCCGCCGGAGGCTTCACCGTCATCGCCTGTGTTCTGGCGGTGTCGGGCTGCGCCAATCCGGATTTCGAGCCCAAACAGCCGCTCATCCTCAACATGACGCCCGCCCGGGTCCCATACACGGCGCTCGATCAGTACAAGATCGCCGCGGCGCAACGCGTGACGGCGGTCAACGCCCGCCAGATCACGCCGGGCAATCCCCAGCCGATGCTGCGCTCGGTGGTGTCGCTCGAGTACTGGGTAGACCGCAGCGGGAACATCACGAGCGTGGCGCTGTATCGCAGCAATGGCGACCAGGAAGCGGAGCGCATCGCGGTGGCGAGCTTGCGACGGGCCAGCCCGCTGCCGATGCCGAGCCGTGCGCTGGTCGACAGCAGCGGCCGCGTACGCGCCGTCGAAACCTGGCTCTTCAACGATGACGGGCGCTTTCAGTTGCGCAGCGTGGCCGCGCCTCAGATCGACGGGCAGTGATATCGTGACAGGCATCGATCCACCCTGCCCGGCCCGCGCCGGGCGACGGAGATGCTCATGCCGCGATTTGCCGCGAACCTGACCCTGCTCTATCAGGAAGTGCCGTTTCTGGAGCGTTTCCGCGAGGCCGCAAGCGACGGCTTCCGGGGCGTGGAATGCCTGTTCCCTTACGATCATCCCGCACAAGAGGTGCGGGCGCGTCTGGACGACGCGGGGCTCACGCAGGTGCTGTTCAACACCCCCGCCGGTGACTGGGCCAACGGCGAGCGCGGGCTGGCAGCGCTGCCAGGGCGCGAAGCGCAGTTTCGGGACGGCCTCGAACGCGCGCTCGACTACGCCGATACGCTGGGCTGCCGCCAACTGCACGTGATGGCCGGATGCCCCGACCCCGCCGCGTCGCTTGAGCGCTGCCGCGACGTTTATCTCGACAATCTCGCCTACGCGGCCGGACAGGCTGCCGCGCATGGCGTCACGATTCTCATCGAACCGATCAATCCGCGTGACTTTCCGCGCTATTTCCTGACACGACAGGATCAGGCTCAGGCCATTCGCCAGGCGGTCGGCGCGAGCCATCTCAAGGTGCAGTTCGACGTATATCACTGTCAGATCGTCGAGGGTGACCTGGCGGTCAAGCTACGCCAGCACATCGACAATATCGGCCACGTGCAGGTGGCAGGCGTGCCTGCGCGTCACGAACCCGACACCGGGGAAGTCAACTATCCGTTTCTCTTCCGTCTGCTTGACGAACTCGGCTACGCGGGATGGGTCGGGTGCGAATATCGCCCGCAGGGTGCGACGCGCGCCGGACTCGGCTGGCTCAAACCGTGGCTCAGGGCCACCCGATAAGCTGTTGAGTCGCCGCGACGACCATGCCGACCACCGGTCGGCATGTCGCTTACCCATTTACGCAGGGATAAATCGATTTCCGAAAAGTAAATCGGAGAGCGAAATAATCGTTGGGATGACGACGAAAGGCGTAGGAAAGATGTAGGTGTGCGCAGGCAAAAAAAATGGCGGGACACGTAGGCCCGCCAAAACCACACGCTACGGGGTTAGCGCGAGGAGACCAGATTCAGAGCACTGCATCGAACCACCCTGCAGATCGCGCCGGGGGACGCGTTCCGCCGATACAGTCGCGCTGCGGTGTTACCGGGGGATAAGCACATCAGCGTTGAGAAGCATTTTGGTGGAAACGTATGGGGGGAGGGGTAACAAAGTGTTTCAGGTTGTAACACCTGAGACCTTCGCGCGACCCTTCATGCTGCCGCTTCGCCTTCTCCGGCATGGGTTTCCGGCGTATTGACGGATGCGCCATTTGGTTCGTGATCCTGAGTAACTCGCCCGGCGAAGCATCGACACGGACGATGCCCGCGCGAGCCGGCCCATCACATCGGTCGCAGCATCGGCGCCGCCGCCGCGTTTCACGTGCGCGCCGTCAATGTGCTAAGTTCATTCCTTGTGCGTGGCAACAAAGTGGGCATCTGACATCCGAAGACACGTCAACGCCGCGGATCGGCAGCGCACCGAGAGCAGCAATTCCGTCAACGACCGCACCGGCCCCGTCGGGCCGCATTCGCATGCAAATCATGGAACGTTTGGGGCAGATACTGGCGCGCGACCGCGTCATCGGGGTGGTGGGCCTGTCGCCGCGGCCGGACCGGCCGAGCTACACCACATCGCGCTACATGCAACAGCACGGATACCGGATCGTCCCCATCAACCCGCAAGCGGCCGGCGCGACGATTCTGGGCGAGCCCGTTTATGCGAGCCTGGCCGAGGCGGCCGACGCCTTGCGCGCCGAGGGCCTGCGGATCCAGATGGTCGACTGTTTCCGTCGCAGCGGCGACATTCCGCCCATCGCGGATGAAGCCGTCGCCATTGGCGCGACCAGCCTATGGATGCAGTTGGGCATCGAAAACGACGACGCCGCAGCCGTCGCGCTGGCGGCAGGGCTGGACGTCGTGATGGACCGATGCGTCAAGATCGAACACCAGCGCTGGCAGATGCAAGCGGGCCACCCCCGCGCCGGCGCGGACGCCCGCCCGCCGGGACAGCCGCTTCCGAAACGCTGAACCGCCGACCTCCAACGCCGCCAAAGACCCGCTGACATGACCATTGACGCCGATCTACTCGCCTATTACGACCAAATGGCGCGCAAGTCCCCCGCCACTGCCGACAACGGCGCGCCAAGCGCGCAAGACGTGCGTGCCCGGTTCGCCGCCGTCGCCAACGAGGCCTTGCGCCCGTTGCCGGCGGGATTGCGCAGCGAGACCTTCGACATTGCGCTGCCGGGCCGCACCCTGCGCGCAAGGCTCTATCGCCCGGTCGAACGCGAAGTGCCGCTGGTGGTGTTCTTCCACGGCGGCGGCTGGGTCGTGGGAGATGTCGACACCCATGGGACGTTGGCTGCCTTCCTGGCGCAGGACGGCGACGTGGCGGTGTTGAGCGTCGATTACCGGTTGGCGCCCGAGCATCCGTTCCCGGCGCCGATCGACGACGCGCGCGACGCCTTGGCCTGGGCGGCCGAGCAGCGCGCGCGGCTCGGCGTGCGCGTCGACCGTCTGGCCGTGGCGGGCGACAGCGCCGGCGGCCACTTGGCGGCGCAGGCGGCGGCGTGGTTCAACGATCGACATCCGGGGATTGTGGGGGCGCAGTTGCTGATCTATCCGGTGGTGCAGTACCGGTTCGATACGCCGAGTTACGAGCGTCTGGCGAACGGCGTGGGCCTGACACGCGACGAAATGCGCTGGTACTGGAAGGAATTTCTGGGCAACGTGGCACCGTCGGCAGACGACGTGCGGGTCAATCTCACCGCGCAAGCGCCGCGTCACGCCTTGCCGCACGCCTTGGTGATTGCGGCGGAATACGATCCGTTGCACGACGAAGCGGTGTCGTACGCCCAATTCGTGGCGAGTTCAGGTGGCCGGGCGGAGGTCATCGAGGCGCCCGGCCTGACGCATAGTTTCGCGAGGTTACAACCGTTCGTGCCGCAGGCGAGGCTGGTCATGCACGACGCGGCGCAGCGTCTGCGTGACTGGCTGGGATGACCCGCGCGGGACTCACGCCGTCACTTCAGCCACTTGTCGACGACCTTCTGATATTCCCCGGTCTTCTGCGCAAGATTCAGCCACTGGTCGACGTATTGCTTGAAGATGTCGTCGCCGCGCGGCAGCAGGTAGGCCTTCTCACCGAACTGCAACGGCTTGTCGGGGTTGACCGGGCACAGTGACGGATTGAGCTTGTGCTGCAACAGCGTTTCCGAGGCGTCGGTGACCATCACGTCGGCTTTGCCGTCGACGATCTGCTTGAAGATCGTGACATTGTCCGGATAGATCGTAAGCGTAGCGTTCGGCAGGTACTGGCGGGCGAAACGTTCGTTCGTGCCGCCCGGGTTGGCGATGACGCGCGTACTCGGTTTGTTCAGATCGGCGAGCGTCTGGTACTTCGCCACGTCGGCGCAGCGCACGATCGGCGATTTGCCGTCGACCATGACCACGTTGCTGTAATAGGCGCGCGCCGCCCGATCCAGCGTGACCGACACACCGCCGACGGCGATATCGCATTTGCCGGCGGTGAAGTCGTCCATCAGCCCCTTCCAGGTCGTCGGAACGATCACCGGCTTCACGCCGAGCGACTTCGCCAGCGAGGCGACCAGATCCACGTCGATGCCCTCGACCTGGCCATCCGGGCGTCGATACGAGTAAGGCTTGTAGTCACCCGTCGCGCAGGCGCGCAGCGTGCCCGATTTGACGATGTCGTCGAGCCGGGAGTGGATGGCGGGGGTCGCGGAAGGGCTCACGACAGCGGCCGATTGCGCGTGGGCCGCAGCGCCGGCGAGCACCGCCCCGGCCACGAAGGCCGCGCTGGCGGCCGTCAACATGACTTTCATGCTTGTCTCCTGAGGTTTGACGTGTTGGCGCACTGCGCTCCCGAACTGTCTGACGCAGCGCGTGGGGCTCAATACTAAAGACACTCCCGGCCCACGCCAATCGGAATGACGCCACTGTTCCGCGCGCGCCACGCCGACGTGTCGCCGATGGCTGATGTGCGGCATAACAGCCCGCCATGCGTCCGGGCCGAGGATACGCGAGTAAAATGATCGCTTGCCCCAACCCTCCTACCCACCGCCGCGACGTGTCCCAAGCTCTGCAAAACGATACTTTCCTGCGCGCACTGCTGCGCCAGCCGACCGAGTACACGCCGATCTGGCTGATGCGCCAGGCGGGCCGGTACCTGCCCGAATACAACGCCACACGCGCCAAAGCCGGTAGCTTTCTGGCGCTCGCCAAGAACCCCGCCTACGCCACCGAGGTCACGCTGCAGCCGCTCGAGCGCTTCCCGCTCGATGCCGCCATCCTGTTCTCGGACATCCTCACCATTCCCGACGCCATGGGCCTCGGCCTGTCGTTTGAGGCGGGTGAAGGGCCGCGTTTCGCCCACCCGCTGCGCACCGAGGACGATGTGCGCCGCCTGCGGGCGCCGGACCTCGACAGTCTGCGCTACGTCTTCGACGCCGTCGCCGAGATCCGTCGCGCCCTGAACGGACGCGTACCGCTCATCGGCTTCTCCGGCAGCCCGTGGACGCTCGCTTGCTACATGGTCGAAGGGGCCGGGTCGGCCGACTTCCGCACCGTCAAGACGATGATGTACGAGCGTCCCGACTTGATGACGCATATTCTGGAAACCAATGCACGCGCCGTTTCGGCCTACCTGAACGCCCAGATCGAAGCGGGCGCGCAGGCGGTCATGGTGTTCGACACGTGGGGCGGGGCGCTGGCCGACGGTCTCTACCAACGGTTCTCGCTCGCCTACATGCAAAAGGCGCTCGCGGGCGTGCATCGCGAGTGGAATGGCGCACGCATTCCCCACATCGTCTTCACCAAGGGCGGCGGTCAGTGGCTCGAAGCCATCGCCGACACCGGACCCGACGCCATCGGACTCGATTGGACCGTGGATCTCGCGGCCGCGCGCCGTCGCGTCGGCGATCGTTGTGCGCTGCAAGGCAACTTCGATCCCACCGCCCTCTTTGCAGCGCCCGAGGCCATCCGCGCAGAGGTTCGCCGCCTGCTCGACGCTTATGGCAACGCACCAGGCCACGTATTCAACCTGGGGCATGGTATTTCGCAGTTCACGCAACCCGATCACGTTGCGGCACTCGTTGACGAAGTCCACCGCTACAGCCGAAAGCTGCGCCAAACGGCGTAATTGGCGACACGCACCAGCGGCGGTGCGGCTCGCGGGGTCATTTGCCTTGCAAACCCAACCGCCGTTTCAAGCACCGAATGTCAAGCGTAAACCTGTCGAGTAACCCCTCCAATTTACGGAGTTGTCCCGAAGACTTATGCACAAATTCTCGCTGCGCCGCCGCAAGTGAGGGGCAACGGGGCGTACGCTTCGACGCCGCTCATAAGCTATTGATCAAAAAGCATTTTTGATTCGGGCAAAGTCGAAGCACGACACCACGCGAGGGCCGCCCGGTGAGGCTGACGAGCGATAATCCCCACAGTTCTCAACATAGTTATCCACAAGCACTTCAAGTCCACCGGAAACCCGACTTAAATCCGGGGTTTACCGACACTTCTCAGGATTCACTTTAAGTTTGACCTGCGCCGACGACCTGCCCGCCCCGTCTCTTGCATCGACTGCGGATGCCCTGCCCCCGGTCGCCCAGCCGCGCCTCGGTGCGCCCGCTATCGCCCGCGTGGCGCTCGATACGCCCCTGCTCACGCTGTTCGACTATCGGCTCGATCAGGCCGCGAGCCCTGGGCAACTGGTGCAGGTACCGTTCGGACGCCGACAGGTCGTAGGCGTCGTCTGGGAATTGACGCACCGCAGCGAAATCGCACCGGGCAAGCTGCGTGACGTCACCGCCGTCTGGCATGAATTACCGCCGCTCGGCGAGGATTGGTGTGAGCTGATGCAGTTCGCCTCGCGCTATTACCAACGCGGTATCGGTGAGGTGGCCCTGCCGGGCGTCCCGGCGCATCTGCGCACGCCGATGCGCTGGCCGCGGCTACTCGCCCAGCGTGGCGTGCAACGTTACCGGCTGGCCGACGGCGCCCTGGCCGCGCTCCTGGAGAACGTGCCCGCCCGGCTGCGCGCCCAGCGCCGTTTGGCCGAGGGTCTGGCGCAAGCCGGCACGCTCGATGCGGACGAGGCGCGCGCCCTGTGCGCAAAGGCCGCCGACGTGCTCAAACAGTGGGCCGCCGCCGGCTGGGTCGTCGTCGACACCGTGCCGTTCCACGAAGCGGTACGCCATGCCGATGAAGCTGACGATGAGGATGGCGAATCGAGCGCCGCTGACGCCAACGCTCCCACCGATTGCGCACTCGCCGACGCTTTGGCCAATATCGACCTCGGCACGCAGGACACGCCGCGCGCCACCAGAACGTTGACTGTCGGGCAAGCCGACGCCGTCGCGGCCATTCACGACGCGCTCGAAGTCGCCGGCGCCCAACGCCTCGACGCCACAGCGCCATTGGGCAAGCTCGACGCCGGCAATGCGGGCGACACGGGGGACCTCCCCGCCTGCCCCCCCTTCCTGCTCTACGGCGTGACCGGCAGCGGCAAGACAGAAGTCTATTTGCGCGCCGTGGCCGAGGCGCTTCGCGAGCGCGACGCCCAGGTCCTCGTGCTCGTGCCGGAAATCAATCTGACGCCCCAACTCGAAGGCGTCTTCCGTGCGCGATTCCCCGGCGAGACGCTCGTCACACTGCACAGCGGACTGGCCGAAGGCGAGCGAGCCCGGCACTGGCTGGCCGCCCATCGCGGCGAGGCGCGCATCGTGCTCGGCACCCGACTCGCGGTGATGGCGTCGCTGCCGCACCTGCGCCTCATCGTCGTCGACGAAGAGCACGATCCGTCCTACAAGCAACAGGAAGGGTTGCGCTACTCGGCGCGCGACCTCGCCATCTGGCGGGCGAACCGGTTGCGCATCCCCGTCGTCCTCGGCTCGGCGACGCCGTCGCTCGATAGCTGGCGGCGCGCCGAGCAGGGCCGCTACGTGCGCCTCGCGATGCCCGAGCGCGCCACGCCCGATGCCGTGTTGCCGCGCGTCTCGCTCATCGACATGGACATGGAGCGCAAACTTCAGCGCACGGTGCACGAGGGCTTGTCGCAATCGCTGCTCGCCGCCATTCGCGCCCGGCTCGAAGCGGGCGAGCAAAGCCTGCTGTTCCTGAACCGCCGCGGTTACGCCCCGGTGCTCAACTGCGATGCCTGCGGCTGGATCAGCGACTGCCGCCGGTGCAGCGCCCACATGGTGTTGCACAAGCCCGAGCGGCGGCTGCGCTGCCATCACTGCGGCGCCGAGTCGCGCATTCCGCATGCCTGCCCCGATTGCGGCAATCTCGATCTCGCGCCGCTGGGGCGCGGCACGCAGCGCATCGAGGAGGCGCTGGCTGAACAGTTCCCGGACGCCCGGCTCGCACGCATCGATGCTGACAGCACACGCCGCAAAGGCAGCGCGCAGGCGCTGTTCGCGCAGGTCCATGCGGGCGAAGTCGACATCCTGATCGGCACGCAGATGGTCGCCAAGGGCCACGACTTCCGTAACGTCACGCTCGTGGGCGTGGTCAACGCCGACAGCGCCCTCTTCTCCCACGACTTCCGAGCGGCCGAGCGTCTGTTTGCACAACTGATGCAGGTGGCCGGGCGCGCCGGGCGCGCCGCCCGTGCCGATGGCCCCGGCGACGTGCTGATTCAAACGCGCTACGCCTCGCACCCGTTGTTCGCGTCGCTCATGCGTCACGACTACGCGGGCTTCGCGGCGCAACAACTGGAGGAGCGGCGTGTCGCCCTGCTGCCGCCGTTCACGCATCAGGCGCTCCTGCGCGCCGAAGCCCGGCGCCTGGACGACGCCATGACGTTTCTCAAACAGGCCCGCGAGATCGCCGCCACGCCCGCGCTGCACGACGCGCGCATCTCCCTGTGGGATCCGGTGCCCATGACGATGGTCCGGATCGCGGGCACCGAACGCGCCCAGCTCGTGGTCGAGAGTCCGCATCGCGGCGCGCTTCAGCACTTCCTCACGCACTGGATGAGCGAGCTGCGCGCACTCAAGGCGCCCGTGCGCTGGCACCTCGAAGTCGACCCCCTCGAAATATAAATCGGTATATAGCGTTCCGGAAATTTGACAACGTCGCCCGAATCTCCGACGATGCCGATAGCAGTCGATCACCGCACGTCGAACGGTTCACGTCATCTGCACGATAAGAAGTCCTACAGGAGACATCCCGATGAAATCGCACGACCGGCGCGCCGCCCCTACGGCGCCACACATCGCCACACCGCCCCTCCCGCCCACCGAATCGCCTTTGGCCGAGGCTTCCCGGCGCCGCTTCCTGCGACGCGCGGGTGCACTGGGCGTTGGCGCCAGCCTTGCGGGGCGCGCACTTGACGTCCTCGCCGCCACCACCGCACCGCAGATGGTGACGCTGCCGTTTGCCAATGGGGAACGCGAACTCGTCGCGTATCCGCAGAAGCGCCCGCTGATCCGCTTGACGGCGCGCCCCCCGCAACTGGAAACGCCGTTCGCGATCTTCAACGACGGGCTCATCACACCGAACGATGCGTTCTTCGTGCGCTACCACCTCGCGGGCATTCCGACCGACATCGATCCGGCGAAGCATCGGATTCATGTGCGCGGCAGCGTCGCCAAACCGCTCGACATCTCGCTCGCGTCGCTCAAGAAGGACTACGGCGCCCCGGTCGAGATCGTGGCCGTCCACCAATGCTCGGGCAATAGCCGTGGCTTTTTCGAGCCGCGCGTCGCCGGCGGACAGATTGCCAATGGTGCGATGGGCAACGCGCGCTGGCGCGGCATTCCGCTCAAGCGGATTCTCGAACGGGCGGGCGTGTCGGCCAGCGCAAAGCAAGTGACGTTCGAAGGGCTTGACCGGCCGATCGTCCCCACGACGCCCGAGTTCGTGAAGGCGCTCGACCTCGATCACGCGATGGATGGCGAAGTGATGATCGCGTTCGCCATGAACGGCAAGGATCTGCCGATGCTCAACGGCTTTCCGGTGCGGCTGGTCGTGCCGGGCTACTACGGCACGTATTGGGTGAAGCATCTGGCGGACATCAACGTTATCGACAAGGTGTTCGACGGCTTCTGGATGGCCACGGCGTATCGCATTCCCGATAACGACTGCAATTGCGTCACGCCCGGCAAGGCGCCCGAGAAGACAAAACCGATCGAACGCTTCACCGTGCGCTCGTTCGTCACGAGTCTTGCCGACGGCGAGCACGTGGCGGCGGGCAAAGCGGTGCGCGTGCGCGGCATCGCGTTCGACGGCGGCGAAGGCATTCGCGACGTACAGTTCTCGGCCGACGGCGGCCAGACCTGGCAGGCGGCTCAGCTCGGCCACGAACTGTCGAAGTACTCGTTCCGCGAATGGACGGCGTCGTTCACGCCCCCCAAGCCCGGCGAGTACGCGCTCCAAGTGCGGGCGACGAATCGTGCAGGGGTGTCGCAACCGCTGCAATCGCTGTGGAATCCGGCCGGCTATCTGCGCAACGGGGTGGAAACCGTGCGTGTGATCGCGGCTTGAGACGGGGGACGATCATGAACCTTTCGAAGATTGCGCGCCGCGCGGCCCTGCTGTCCGGCCTGTTGGGTCTGTTCGGCGTCTTCGCCGCCCCCGTCCATGCACTCGAGATCAAGCTGCCGCAGGAGACATCGCAGTTGAAGGCCTCGACGCTGGCCGGTTATCAATCGGCGAACTCGTGGTGCGTCATGTGCCACTCGCTCGACTACGTCAACACCCAACCGCCTATGTCGGCGGCCTTCTGGAGCGCGGAAGTCACCAAGATGGTGAAAGTGTATGGCGCGCCCATCCCGGAAGATCAGGTCAAGCTGATTTCGGAGTATTTGGGAAAAACGTACGGCACCGACCAGAAGTAACGCCTCTCGCCCCGGCCCGCGGGCCGGGGCGCCACACGACGTTTCGCGTGTCGGCCTCACACCTAGGTGCAACCCTAATATCGACTCAGGTTGCACCTCTTTTGAAACCCGGTTACGATGCCGAAATTCACCCGCTATGGGTGTCACGTTTTCGCGTCATCAGGTAACCCTTCCATGGCTAACACTACCCTCGGCGTCAAGGTCGACGACGTACTGCGTACCCGGCTCAAAAGCGCCGCCCAGCAAATCGAGCGCACCCCGCACTGGCTCATCAAACAGGCCATCTTCGCTTACCTGGAGCGCATTGAGAGCGGCGCGCTGCCGCCCGAATTAAGCGGCGCGACCCAATCGGGCACCGAGGTGATCGACGGCCACGCAGGCGACGATACCGTGCCGCATCCGTTCCTCGAATTCGCCCAGAACGTGCAACCGCAATCGGTGCTGCGAGCGGCAATCACGGCGGCCTACCGCCGCCCCGAGCCGGAATGCGTGCCCGTGCTCGTCGGTCAGGCCAAACTGGCCCCGGCGACCGCGACGTCGGCCTCCGACCTCGCCCGCAAGCTCGTCGTCGCGCTGCGCGGCAAGAGCACCGGCGGCGGCGTGGAAGGTCTGATCCACGAATTCTCGTTGTCCAGCCAGGAAGGCGTGGCGCTGATGTGCCTGGCCGAAGCCCTGCTGCGCATTCCCGACAAGGCCACGCGCGACGCGCTCATCCGCGACAAGATCAGCAAGGGCGACTGGCACGCCCACATGGGCAATTCGCCGTCGATGTTCGTCAACGCCGCCACCTGGGGCCTGATGATCACCGGCAAGCTTGTGACCACCACCAGCGAAGCCGGTCTCACCAAGGCCCTCACGCGCCTGATCGGCCGCGGCGGCGAGCCGCTCATCCGCAAGGGCGTGGACATGGCCATGCGCCTGATGGGCGAGCAGTTCGTGACCGGGGAAACCATCTCCGAAGCCCTCGCCAACAGCCGCAAATACGAAGCCCAGGGCTTCCGCTATTCGTACGACATGCTCGGCGAAGCCGCGACGACCGAAGAGGATGCCCAGCGCTACTACGCGAGTTACGAGCAAGCCATTCAGGCCATCGGCAAGGCTTCGGCCGGCCGCGGCATCTATGAAGGCCCTGGCATCTCGATCAAACTATCGGCCCTGCATCCGCGCTACTCGCGCAGCCAACATGAGCGTACGGTCGCGGAACTGCTGCCGCGCGTGCAGGCGCTCGCCAAGTTGGCACGCTCTTATGACATCGGCCTGAATATCGATGCCGAAGAAGCCGATCGCCTCGAAATCTCGCTCGACCTGCTCGAAGCGCTGTGCTTCGATCCCGAGCTGGCCGGCTGGAACGGCATCGGTTTCGTGGTGCAGGCCTATCAGAAGCGTTGCCCGTTCGTGATCGACTTCATCATCGATCTGGCGCGTCGCAGCCGTCACCGCATCATGGTGCGTCTGGTCAAGGGTGCGTACTGGGATACGGAAATCAAGCGCGCGCAGGTCGACGGGCTCGAAGGCTATCCGGTCTATACCCGCAAGATCTACACGGACGTGTCGTACCTTGCCTGCGCGAAGAAGCTGCTCGCCGTGCCGGACGCCATCTACCCGCAGTTCGCCACGCACAACGCCTACACGCTTTCTGCCATCTATCACCTGGCGGGCAATAACTACTACCCCGGCCAGTACGAATTCCAGTGCCTGCACGGCATGGGCGAGCCGCTCTACGAAGAGGTCGTCGGCCCGATCGCCTCGGGCAAGCTCGCGCGGCCCTGCCGCGTGTATGCGCCGGTCGGTACGCACGAAACGCTGCTCGCCTACCTCGTGCGCCGTCTGCTCGAAAATGGCGCGAACACCTCGTTCGTGAACCGGATTGCGGATGAGACCGTCAGCGTCGACGAACTGATCGCCGATCCGATCTCGGAATCGGAGAAGGTGCAACCGCTCGGCGCACCGCATGCCAAGATTCCGCTGCCGCGTGAACTGTATGGTGTGGCGCGCGCCAACTCCTCGGGCTTCGACCTGTCGAACGAGCACCGTCTCGCGTCGCTGTCGTCGGCCCTGCTCGCCAGCGCGGGCACGCCGTGGCGCGCCGCGCCAATGCTGGCCGACGGTGAGCGCACCACGGGCACGCCACGTGCTGTGCGCAATCCGGCCGATCTGCGCGACACCGTGGGTCAGGTCATCGAGGCCACCTCGGCCGATGTGGATGCCGCGCTCGTCAACGCCGTAGCCGCTGCCCCGATCTGGCAAGCCACGCCGGTCGAGGAACGCGCCGACAGCCTGATGCGCTCGGCCGATCTGCTTGAGGCCCACATGCCCACGCTCATGGGCCTGTGCGTGCGCGAAGCGGGGAAGTCGCTGCCCAACGCCGTGGCCGAAGTGCGTGAGGCCGTCGACTTCCTGCGCTACTACGCCGCGCAGATCCGTCAGGGCTTCTCCAACGACACGCACCGCCCGTTGGGCCCGGTGCTGTGCATCAGCCCGTGGAACTTCCCGCTCGCGATCTTCGTTGGTCAGGTCGCCGCCGCGCTGGCCGCCGGTAACCCGGTCATCGCCAAGCCGGCCGAGCAGACGCCACTCATCGCCGCCGAAGCGGTTCGCCTGATGCACGCCGCCGGCGTTCCGGCCGGCGCGCTGCAATTGCTGCCGGGCACAGGGGAAACAGTCGGCGCCGCGCTCGTGGCCGACGCCCGCACGAAGGCCGTCATGTTCACCGGCTCGACCGAAGTGGCGCGCATCATCGCGCGCACGCTGGCCGAGCGCCTCGACGCCAATGGCCGTCCGATCCCACTGATCGCCGAGACCGGCGGGCAGAACGCGATGATCGTCGATTCGTCGGCGCTGCCCGAACAGGTCGTGTACGACGTACTCGCATCGGCCTTCGATTCGGCCGGTCAGCGCTGCTCGGCGCTGCGTGTGCTGTGCCTGCAGGACGACATCGCCGACAAGACGTTGCATATGCTCAAGGGCGCGATGCAGGAACTGGCCATCGGCAATCCGGATCGCCTGTCCATCGACGTCGGTCCGGTGATCGACGCCGAAGCGCAAAACGGCATCAACCGCCACATCGAGCAGATGCGCGACAAGGGCTTCCCGGTCGAACAACTGCCGCTGCCCGACGCCGCCCGCCACGGCACGTTCGTGCCGCCGACACTCATCGAGCTGACCGATCTCACGGCGCTGCAACGCGAAGTCTTCGGCCCGGTGCTGCACGTGATCCGCTTCAAGCGCGCGCAACTCGACAAGCTGCTCGATCAGATCAACGGCACTGGCTACGGCCTGACGTTCGGCGTGCATACGCGTATCGACGAAACCATTGCCTATGTGACCGAGCGCGCCCATGTCGGCAACGTCTACGTGAACCGGAACGTGATTGGCGCCGTGGTCGGCGTGCAGCCGTTCGGCGGCGAAGGCTTGTCTGGGACGGGTCCGAAAGCCGGCGGCCCGATGTATCTGCCGCGTCTGCTGGCGACGCGTCCGGCTTCGCTGCCCGCCGAGCTGAACCGCAACGAAGCCGCGCTCTCGCCGTTGGTGAGCTACCGCGACTGGCTGCGCGCGCAGGACAACTCGGCCGATAGCGCCGCCGCCATTCATCGCGTCGACCGTTATCTGGCCACGTCGGCACTCGACGCCACCGCCGTGCTGCCGGGACCGACCGGTGAGCGCAACACCTATGGTCTGGAGCCACGCGGCCCGGTCCTGTGCGTGGCTGCCACGCCGCTCGGCGCGCGCACGCAACTGGCTGCCGCGCTGGCGACGGGCAACGACGCCGTCTTCACGGAGAGCATTGCCGCCCGCGAACTGGTGAGCGCCCTGCCGGCCGCCCTCAAGGGACGCGCGTCAGTGTTGGCGGCAGGGGCGGACGCCGCCGCCGAGCCATCGCTCGCCGCGGTGCTGTTCGAAGGCGACAGCGACGAGCTGCGCGCCCTGAACCGTCGCATCGCAACCCGCAACGGTCCGATCCTGTCGATGCAGGGCCTCGCGCCCGAGGCGCTGGCCGCCGGTGACGACTACGCACTGGAGCGACTGCTGTGCGAACGCTCGGTGTCGGTCAACACGGCTGCCGCAGGTGGCAATGCCAACCTCATGACCATCGGTTGATCGAGGGAAACGGTCAGGTCTCGCGACGAATCCGATCGGATTCGTCCGAAATCTGACGGCTGAATCCGCGGGATCCGCGGGATCCGCAGGTTCCGACTGCCGATTCCGGCCCCCCGGACGCGCCGTCGCCCCGATCGCGTTGTCCTCAGCGGCTGCCAGCGTCCTGCCTTCCGGGACAATGGCGGCCGCGATGCGCTAACGGTTCAACCGCCCGCCGCATTCCAGCGCCTTCCTGCGCTTTTCCCGCGCTTCCTTCCCGCCCGTCATCCCCCCGCTCTCCCCGCCCCACCGTCTTACCTCCCCGATCAGCCCAACGCTTATCACGCCCCGCCGCACTTCCCGTACTCACGCACACCGCGCGCATTCGCGGTATCTTCGCGCCCGCCCCCGACATATCACGCGTCTCACCGCCATTGCGCGGTCAACCCGTGCCAGCGACACGTATCGCTGGCCATAGCGTTCGTCGTCCCGCGTCGCCGCCTCTTTCGTCATGCCGGCAGAGGCGCGCAACGCACGTGACACCGACGCTCGAGGAGGCTACATGTCCCTTTGGAATCCCACTGCGGTGTCATTCACCGTGTATTTGCTATTGATGCTGGTGATCGGATGGCTCGGCTATCGCGCCACCCACGATCTTTCCGACTACATTCTCGGCGGACGTCGCCTCGGCAGCTTCGTCACCGCGCTTTCCGCCGGGGCTTCCGACATGAGCGGCTGGCTCTTGCTCGGCCTGCCTGGGGCGATCTACATGGGCGGCCTGTCGGGTGTCTGGATCGCCATCGGCCTGGCGATCGGCGCGTGGGCCAACTGGCATCTCGTGGCCGCGCGCTTGCGTGTGCATACGGAGGTGTGCGGCAACGCGCTGACCCTGCCCGAGTACCTCACACAGCGCTTCGGTGACCGCAGCCACGTGCTGCGCATCGTCACGGCGCTCGTGATCCTCATCTTCTTCACGATTTATTGCGCGTCGGGGGTCGTTGCCGGCGCCCGGCTGTTCGAAACGATGTTCGGCCTGGAATACCGCACGGCGCTGTGGATCGGCGCTGTGGCGACCATTGCCTACGTCTTCATCGGCGGATTCCTTGCGGTGAGCTGGACCGATACGGTGCAGGCCTCGCTGATGTTCGCCGCACTGGTCGTCACCCCGATCGCCGTGATTGCGCTCGACGGCAGCCCTGCGGCGGCCGTGGACGCGGTCACCGCCGTGCACCCCGCCCATACCGATTGGTTCGGCGATCTCGCGCCTATCGGCGTCATCTCGATGCTCGCCTGGGGTCTGGGCTATTTCGGCCAGCCGCATATTCTCGTGCGGTTCATGGCCGCGCGCTCAGCGGCGGCGATTCCGCAGGCGCGTCGCATCTGCATGACCTGGATGGTGCTGTGCCTGACCGGTGCGGTCGCCGTGGGCTTCTTCGGACTGGCGTTCTATAGCGCGCGGCCCGATCTCGGTGCCGGTGTGGCGGCAAACCCGGAGACCATCTTCATGGCGCTCACGACCCAGCTCTTCACCCCGTGGCTCACGGGCGTGCTGCTGGCGGCGATTCTCGCAGCCGTGATGAGCACGTTGTCGTGCCAGCTGCTCGTGTGCGCCAGTGCACTGACGGAAGACCTCTACAAAACGTTTGCGCGCGGGCCGGTCAGCCAGGGCCGCCTCGTGTGGATCGGCCGGGCGATGGTGTTGAGCGTGGCAGTGATCGCCGTGGTGTTGGCCCTCGATCCGCAGAGCCGCGTGCTCGGCATGGTGAGTTACGCCTGGGCGGGTTTCGGGGCGGCCTTCGGTCCGCTGGTGCTGGCCACGTTGCTATGGCCGCGCGTCACCCGTAACGGGGCGCTCGCGGGCATTGTCGTGGGGGCGGCCACGGTCCTGATCTGGAAGCAGTTCGGCTGGTTCGACCTGTACGAAATCCTGCCGGGCTTTGTGCTGGGCGGCCTGGCGCTCATCGTGGTGAGTCGCTTTGACAAGGCCCCAAGCGCCGACGTGCTCGCCCGCTACGCCAGCGCCGAAGCGACGCTGCGCGCGATCCAGCAAGGCGCAAAGGGCGATTCGGGTAGCACCGGCGCTCCGACGGCGCAACCCTCGCCATAAGCGGGTAGCACCTTCCATCGGAACTTCTCCCTCTTGACCGGCGCGCGCAGCCATCCAATACTGCCGCGTCGGACGCATATTGCGTTTGATTGCGATTGAAGCCGTCCCGGGCCGACCGGCCTTGTGCAGACGGCGATCCAAGAAAGGCGTGCCGCGGCGATCCCGCAGGCATGCCACTCAACGACATACACATGCAAGGAGAGGGTTGATGCAATCGAAGCTTACGCTCAGCGCGGTCGCCGTCGCGGGACTGCTCGCGTTCGGTACGGCCAACGCGCAACAGGCGCAGGAAGTGAAGCTGGGTTTTGCCGCACCGCTCACGGGCGCCCAGGCGCACTACGGCAAAGACATGCAGAACGGCATCCAGCTCGCCATTGACGAGTACAACGCCACGAAGCCGACTATCGAAGGCAAGCCGGTGAAGTTCGTGTTGCAGTCGGAAGACGATCAGGCCGACCCGCGTCAGGGTTCGCTGGTCGCGCAGAAGCTGGTCGATTCGGGCATCAAGGGCATGCTCGGCCACTTCAACTCCGGCACGACGATTCCCGCTTCGCGCATCTATGCGCAGGCAGGCATTCCGGAAATCGCCATGGCGACGGCCCCGGAATACACGAAGCAGGGCTTCAAGACGACGTTCCGCATGATGACCTCAGACATTCAGCAAGGGTCGGTCGTCGGTACGTTCGCCGTCAAGAAGCTGGGCTTCAAGAACATCGCCATCGTTGACGATCGCACAGCTTACGGTCAGGGCTTGGCCGACGAGTTCGAGAAAGCGGTGAAGGCCGCCGGTGGCAAGATCGTGCGTCGCGAGTTCGCCAACGACAAGGCCGTGGACTTCCGCGCCATCCTGACTAACCTCAAGCGCGCCAATCCGGACATGATCTTCTATGGCGGTGCCGACGCACAAGCTGGCCCGCTCGCCAAGCAATTGCGCGAACTGGGCATGAAGAGCACGCTGATGGCCGGTGAAATGGTCAAGTCCGACGCGTTCCTGAAGATCGCTGGCGACGCCGCCAACGGCTCGGTGGTGTCGCTCGCCGGCCTGCCGCTCGACAAGATGCCCGGCGGCGCCGCGTACGAGTCGCGCTACAAGGCCAAGTTCGGCAGCGCGCCGGAGACGTACTCGCCGTACGCCTACGATGGTGCCATGGCCATGATGTCGGCCATGAAGAAGGCCAACTCGACTGATCCGGCGAAGTACCTGCCGACGCTCGCGAAGACCAGCATGCCCGGCGTGACCACGCGTGAGCTGGCGTACGACAAATCGGGCGATCTGAAGTACGGTTCGATCACGCTCTACAAGGTGGTCGGTGGCAAGTGGACCGTGCTGGAGACCATCGGCGGCAAGTAAGCGCCTGGCGATGGGCCGATAGCGGTCACGACGAGGGCCGGTGAGGATGACTCACCGGCCCTTGTGCTTGATGTGTGCCGCCGTGGCATGACGCCGTTACAGCGATACAGCGTTGGGGCGTTGGGGCGTTAGGGCTTTCCCGCCATACCGCTTCACCGCGTTAGCGCGCAACGGCGTTTCGCCATGACCGACGGCACGCCCCCGTCACCAGACATCCTTGGGCAAACGCTCACGCATCTCAGGCGGCAATGCGTCGCGCGTGAAAACCGGCTCGGCGACACCCGCACGGCGCTGGGCCTGATAGTCGCGCCACGCGAGCAACGCGTACTTCATCAACAAGCCGATGGCGACCAGATTGATGAACGCCATCAACGCGGTACCGACATCCGCGAAGCTCCACACCAACGGCAGGCTGGCGACCGACCCCAGCATGACGGCCAGCAGCACCAGCGCGCGGAAAATGTTGAGCAACCACAGACGCTGCGTCAGGTAGTCCATGTTGACCTCGGCATAGGCGTAATTGCCGAGCACGCTTGAGTAAGCGAGGAAGAACACCGTGATGCCGGTGAAGATCACCGCCCAATTTCCCACGTGAGCGGCCAGGGCGCGCTGGGTGAGCACGGCCCCTTCGGGTGCGGCACCCGGCATGAACTCGCCCGAGAGCAGGATCATGAACGCCGTGGCCGAACACACGACGATGGTGTCGAAGAACACGCCGAGCATCTGCATCAGGCCTTGCTGTACCGGGTGTTTGGTCGTGGCCACGGCGGCGGCATTGGGCGCGCTGCCCATGCCCGCTTCGTTGGAGAAGAGGCCACGCTTCACGCCCATCATGACGGCCTGGCTGACGGCATATCCGGCGATACCGCCGGCGGCCGGCTCAAGCCCGAACGCGTGCCGCAGGATCATCGCGATCATGCCGGGGATCTGATCGAGGTTGACGACACAAACATAGATGGCCAGCCCGACATAGGCGAGCGCCATGACCGGCACGATCCATTGCGCAAAGCGTGCGACGCGTCGCACGCCGCCGTAGATGATCGGTGCCGTCATCAGCACCAGCGCAACGCCGATCCAGATCCGCTCCCAGCCGAACGACGCTTCCAGCGCCTCGGCAATCGAGTGCGACTGCACGGAGTTGAGCGCGAACCCGAAGGTGAACAGTAGCGCCAGCGCAAACAGGACACCGAATTTGCGCGACCCAAGGCCGATCTGTATGTAATACGCCGGGCCGCCGCGAAAGGTGTTGTCGTGGCGCGGCACCTTGAAGATTTGCGCCAGCGTGGATTCGACGAAGGCGGACGCCATGCCGAGCAGAGCGGTCATCCACATCCAGAAGATGGCACCCGGCCCGCCGATCGTGAGCGCGACGGCGACACCCGCGATATTGCCGGTGCCGACACGGCTCGCCAGCCCGGTGGCAAACGCTTGAAAGGGTGAGATGCCGGAGGTACTCCCGGAGGTACGCAGCAAACAGATGCTGTGCCAGAGCGCCCGGACCTGGATTCCACCGAATCGGACGGTGAAGTAAAGCCCCGCCCCCAACAAGGTGATCACAAGCGGGTATCCCGACAGCACCCCGCCGAGGGTATCGACCAACGGCTTGAGCCAGCTCTCCATGTCACGTGTCTCCTGTCGCAACCACTTGTTGGCCCCGCAATGCCAGGGGGCAAGCGACGAAGAATCTCAAGGTTTGACCCTGCGCGATAGAAACCGGCAAATCTTTCCGCCAATTCCTATACGCAACAGCGCGACAAGAAAAAAGCCGCCCGGCAAACGCCGCGCGGCTCAAAGACAAGGCAAGGAGACATCGAAAAGTAGGTTAACAAGCGCTTGTGTCGGTTGCGTGACAGTCACGAAAGCGGGCACGAAAGTGGGTACGAAGCCGCGGTGACTTTCGCGCTCACAAGTCCTTTGCCATACGGCAGTTATTGGTCCGGCTATCGCAAACGGTGAACCCAGCTGCCTTGGCATCACGTTCCGAGGAAAACCCGCAGGCAATAACGCCGTAGGTGTTGCCAAAAAAGACGTATGGCGTGCCGCCAGTTGTCACTTGCCGCCCGTTGTTGTCCGCGTTATAGACGGTCGCCCTTTCGTTTGAACCGAACGCACTCCTGTCACACCAACCTTTCGCGACAATGCTGCAAAAAAGCGCGCCCTCTATTTTTCCGTAGTATCCCGTCTTCCATCCGCCCGACATTCGATAATCGTTGCACCTGTTGTAGTAGTAATCCCAAGTCGCCATGACGATAGGCCTGTCCTTCTCGACGATTCGCTCGACCTCTTTATGCACGATCCTGGTGACGTACTCGGTGGTACGAGCGAGTTGCCACGTCCAACTGCCACCAGAGTTCTGGCACGAGAGCATTTTGCCGTCGGCGTCTCTCCCAATTTCGCCAGCCTGGCACGACGCATTTTGTCGGTTGGATCGATCCAGGCGGATGACGCCCGAGTCGGATTGAAGACTCTGTGCGGTCACCCGCCCCGCGCGCTCGATATTGTGGCGTTCCATTTTCAGCGTACCGCCGACGGTGGCCCCGCGTTTCGCGTCCAGGCTGCCGAGAATGGTCGCGTCACCCTTCACCGTTGCGCCCTGCACCTCAAGGCCTTTCATCGTCAGCATGCCGTCGCCTTCGATATTTCGCGCCCCGACGATGTCCTGCCGGTTCTTGCCTTTGTCACTCAGATGCAGTGGACCTTTCATCGTGGCCTGGCCCGCGATCTCAAGCTCCATCATGCTGAGCTTTCCCACGCCGACGATGTTCTTGATCCCTTTGATGCTTTGATGCGAATTGCCGTTCTCGAAGTCCAGATCACCCGTAATGTTGCGCGATCCGTCGCGTCGAACATTGACGTCCAGACTGTGCGTCAGGTAACCGCCCCGCATGGCGACCAATCCCGGCTTTCCCAATGGATTCGGAACAGTATCGGGAATGGGCTTCATACTCTCGTCGACAAATCGGAATTCCTGCGGCTTATCCATCGTGGATGTCCCACCGAAGACACCGACCGTCTTCGCGACAATCGCCGCGAAAGCGTAATCCGGCTCCGACGAATAAGCACGCTTTGCCGGTTCAGTGAGATACGTCAGCGAATTGATCTGGCAGTTCGGTGGCTTCTCGCGATCGCACTTCCGATAAATCCGGATACCGTAATCGCCCAGGCCATGCGGCGGCTTGCTTCCCACCCCGGAAATATCCAACACCGCCAACAGCGCTGCCGCGTCCAGCCGACCTATGTACGAATAATCGAACGACGACGAAGCAGGCTCATGGGTGAACGTATGGCCCTTGATCGCAAAAGTTTTACCAGGCGTCGACAGCAGCGATTCAATGTCCTTGTAGTACTTTGCGACGATGGTATCTGCCGCGTTGCCAATGATCCTCAGCCCGTGCCCGGCGCGCTCTGCCCGCTCGATCCGCATCTGCCGCATCTGATTCACGCCCCAAAACGTAATCAGCATCCCCACGATGGTGATCGCGATCGCTGCGGAGACGAGAAAGATCCCCGACTGATTTCTTCGCATTGATATGCCCCTTTCGAATCGTCCGGCAAAGGCGCGACATCGCGTGTCAGCGATTGCGGGATCGTTGAGATGGAGCATTGTCTGCGACGTCACTCGCAGTGTGTTTGGGATTCTTCCGTTAAATTCCGGCAGAAGGTGCGAATCCGGAAGGGCCGACCAGGAATAGAAAAGCCGCGTGGCTCATTGCCTTCTTCATGCCTACCCATTGAACCCGGCTCGTTGACCATCCGCTGCACCGTTTAGAGAAGTGTCAGCACTCCACGATATTCACCGCCAAACCACCGCGTGCCGTTTCCTTGTACTTGGTCTTCATGTCGGCACCGGTCTCGCGCATCGTCTTGATGACGGAGTCGAGCGACACGTAGTGCGCACCGTCGCCGCGCAACGCCATGCGCGCCGCATTCACCGCCTTCACGGACGCCATCGCATTGCGCTCGATGCACGGAATCTGCACCAGCCCGCCGACCGGGTCGCACGTCAGGCCGAGGTTGTGCTCCATGCCGATCTCGGCCGCGTTCTCCACTTGCTCGACCGTGCCGCCCTGTACCGCAGCCAGTGCCCCCGCAGCCATCGAACACGCCACCCCGACTTCACCTTGGCATCCCACTTCCGCCCCGGAAATCGACGCGTTGAGCTTGTACAGAATGCCGATGGCCCCGGCAGTGAGCAGGAAGTCGATCACGCCCTGCTCGTTCGCGCCGTGCACAAAGCGGTCGTAGTAATGCAGCACCGACGGAATGATGCCCGCCGCGCCGTTCGTCGGCGCTGTCACCACGCGGCCGCCCGCAGCGTTCTCTTCATTGACGGCAATTGCGTAGAGGTTCACCCAGTCCATCACCGACAGCGGATCGGACAGCGTACGCTCGGCGCGTTGTGTGAGCTGACGATACAACTCCGGCGCGCGACGTCGCACATGCAACGGCCCCGGCAGTTCGCCGTCGGCATCGTCGTTCCCAATGCCGCAACCGCGCGTCACGCACGACTGCATCACATCCCAGATGTTGAGCAACCCGCGACGAATATCCGCTTCCGCCGTTGCCGCGTCGCCGTGGTGCCAGACCTTCTCGTTCTCCCACATCAGTTCCGCGATGGTCTTGCCGCTTGCGCGGCACATCTCGAGCAGTTCCTTGCCCGTGCGGAACGGATACGGCAGTTGGTCGTGCGCGGCGAGCACCTGCGCGTTCGACGCGCCGGCCGTCACGACGAACCCGCCGCCGACCGACAGATAACGCCCTTCGCGCAGTTTGTTGCCCTCGGCATCGAACGCGTGGAATTTCATGCCGTTCGGATGCTCGGCCATCGCCTCGCGACGGTAGAACACCATGTGTTCCTTCTCGACGAACGGCACCTCGTGCTTGCCAAGAATCGACAGCACCTTCGCCTGACGCAGCGTGGTCAAACGCCCCGCAATCGTCGCCGGATCGACCGTGTCGGGCGCCTCGCCCATGAAGCCGAGCAGCACCCCCTTGTCGGTGCCGTGGCCCTTGCCCGTGGCGCCGAGCGAACCATACAGCTCGGCACGCAGCGTCGCCACCTGCGGCAGCAGGCCGTCGCGCTCCAGACCTTGCACGAACATCAGCGCCGCGCGCATCGGCCCCACGGTATGCGAACTCGACGGTCCGATACCGATCTTGAACAAATCGAAAACTGAAACGGCCATGGGGCTTTCCTGAAGTTCTGAAACGTAGCGGTGACGCGACGAATGCCACCCATCCGGCGCATTCGCGTGACATCCATAAAGACAAAAAAGGGGCCGGCAACGTGTCTGCCAGCCCCTGATTGCCAAGCTTTCGCGACGCTTATTCGTAGTCGCTCATCGGCACGCAGGCGCAGAACAGATTCCGGTCGCCGTAGACGTTATCAGCACGTCCGACCGGCGGCCAGTACTTGCGCTCGCGCAGCGACTTCACCGGGTACGCCGCCTGACTGCGGGCGTAGGCGTGCGGCCATTCGTCCGCCGTCACCACGTCCGCCGTGTGCGGCGCGTGCTTGAGCGGGTTGTCCTCGCGATCGGCACGGCCCTCTTCCACGGCACGGATTTCCTCGCGAATCGCGATCATCGCCTCGATGAAGCGGTCGAGTTCGTGCTTCGATTCCGATTCCGTCGGCTCGACCATCAGCGTACCCGGCACCGGGAAGCTCATCGTCGGGGCGTGGAAGCCGAAGTCCATCAGGCGCTTCGCCACGTCGTCAACCGTGATGCCGCTGGTGTCCTTGAGCGGACGCAGATCCAGAATGCACTCGTGCGCGATCAGCCCGGCCGGGCCGCTGTACAGCACCGGGTAGTGCGGCGCGAGCTTCTTCGCGACGTAGTTCGCGTTCAGGATAGCCGTCTCGGTGGCGGCCGTCAGGCCCTGCGCGCCCATCATGGCAACGTACATCCACGAGATCGGCAGAATCGAGGCGGAACCATACGGCGCGGCCGACACGGCACCGATGCCGTTGGCGTCGCGCGAGTAGCCCGTCGAGTGCTGGTTCGGCAGGAACTGCGCCAGATGCGCGCCCACCGCGACCGGACCCACGCCCGGGCCGCCGCCGCCGTGCGGAATGCAGAACGTCTTGTGCAGGTTCAAGTGCGAAACGTCGCCGCCGAATTCGCCCGGTGCGCACAGGCCGACCATGGCGTTCATGTTCGCGCCGTCGACATACACCTGACCGCCGTTCGCATGCACGATCTCGCAGATCTGGCGCGCGCCGGCTTCGAACACGCCGTGCGTGGACGGGTACGTCATCATGATCGCGGCAAGACGGTCGCGATGCTGCTCGGCCTTCGCCTGCAGATCGGCCAGATCGACGTTGCCGTTGGCGTCGCAAGCGACCACCACGACCTGCATGCCGGCCATCTGGGCCGACGCCGGGTTCGTGCCGTGCGCCGACGCGGGAATCAGGCAGATGTCGCGATGCGCTTCACCGCGCGATGCGTGATACGCCTGAATGATGAGCAAACCGGCGTACTCGCCCTGCGAGCCAGCGTTCGGCTGCAGCGAGACGGCGGCGTAGCCAGTCGCGGCCACCAACATCTGTTCGAGCTGGTCGATCATCGCGCGGTAGCCGACCGTTTGTTCCGTCGGCGCGAACGGGTGAATCTGACCGAATTCGGGCCACGTCACCGGCAGCATTTCCGAGGTGGCGTTGAGCTTCATCGTGCACGAGCCCAGCGGGATCATCGTGCGGTCGAGCGCCAGATCCTTGTCGGACAGGCTGCGCAGATAGCGCAGCATTTCATGTTCGGAGTGGTAGCGGTTGAACACCGGGTGCGTGAGATACGCGCTTTGGCGCGCCAGTGCCACCGGGTAGCCGTTCGAGACGGTGGTCTCGATGGCGTCGAAGTCCAGCGAGACGGCGCTCTTGCCGAGGCCCTCGGCCACCACTTCCCACAGGGCGATCACGTCGTCGCGCGTGCTCGTCTCGTCGAGCGAGATACCGACAGTGTCGGCGTCTTCGCGACGCAGATTGAAGCGGCGTGCAGCGGCCACCGTGTGCACGGCATCGGCACGGCCGGCCACGGGCACGGTCAGCGTGTCGAAGAACGTGGCGTTGCGCGGCGCGGCGCCCAGTGCGGCGAGGCCGGCGGCCAGCACGGCCGTCAGACGATGCGTGCGCTCGGCGATGATGCGCAGCCCCTGCGGGCCGTGGTACGCGGCGTACATGCTGGCCATGATGGCGAGCAGCGCCTGCGC
>NZ_KB290519.1:94513-98052 GCF_000282835.1 Pandoraea sp. B-6
AGGTAGGCGGCGTGCGGGCCACCAAAGCCCATCGGCACGCCAAAGCGCTGGCTGTTGCCAACGGCGACGTCAGCGCCCCACTCGCCCGGCGGCGTGAGCAGCGTGAGCGAGAGCAGATCGGCGGCGGCGATCAGCATGCCGCCCTTGGCGTGGATCGCGTCGGCCAGCGCGCGATAGTCGCGCACGTCGCCGCCCACGCCGGGGTATTGCACGAGCACGCCGAACGCATCGACATCGGCCGCGGCGGCCACCGGGCCGACCTGCACTTCGAAGCCCAGCGGCTTGGCGCGCGTTTGCACGACTTCGATGGTTTGCGGCAACACGTCATCGGCGACGAAGAACGTGTTCGACTTCGACTTGCCGGTACGCTTGACCAGCGTCATCGCCTCGGCGGCGGCAGTCGCTTCGTCGAGCATCGACGCGTTGGCGATCGCCAGCCCCGTCATGTCGATGATCATCTGCTGATAGTTGAGCAGCGCTTCGAGACGGCCTTGCGAGATTTCCGGCTGATACGGCGTATAGGCCGTGTACCAGGCCGGATTTTCCAGCACGTTGCGCAGGATCACGCCCGGCGTGAACGTGTTGGCGTAGCCCTGACCGATGAACGACTTGAACACCTGGTTCTGGCTGGCCAGCGCGCGCAGTTGCGCCAGCGCCTGCGATTCGGTTTGCGCGGCGGCGAACGGGCCGAGCGACTGGGCGAAGCGCGCGCCGTCGCGACGGATCGACGCGGGGACCACGGCGTCGATCAATGCGGCACGCGACGCGTAGCCCAGCTCGGCGAGCATCGCCTGTTGTTCGGGGGTGTCCGGGCCGATGTGGCGCGCGGAGAAGTTGTCGCGCTGCTCCAGCTCGGAGAGCGAGCGGCGCGGCGCTTGCAGGTCAGTCAAAGCATTCATGGGTCAGATCTCTCGTTCGATCACGGCAAGTGACGGCGGGGGCGGCAGCCGGGACGGTGCCGCGCGAACCGAAGGTCTCGCGGCACCGCCCGGGGCATCAGCCGCCGATTTTCTTGGCGTATTGTTCAGCGCCCAGCAGCTTGTCCAGCTCGGCCGTGTTCGACGGCTTCAGACGGAACAGCCAGTTGCCGTAAGCGTCGGTGTTGACCAGATCGGGCGAGCCGGACACTTCGGTGTTGGTCTCGAGGATCTCGCCGCTGACCGGCGAGTGCACGTCGGCCGCTGCCTTGACCGATTCGATCACGGCCGAGGCTTCGTCCGCCGCCACGGTGCGGCCGATGTCAGGCAGTTCGACGAACACGATGTCGCCCAGGGATTCCTGCGCGAAATCGGTAATGCCCACGGTCACGGTGCCGTCGGCTTCGAGGCGGGCCCATTCGTCGGACTCGGTGTACTTCAGGTTATCGGGGATATTCGCCATGTTGACGCTCCGGGATTCAGTGTTTGGGGTATTCGGTTATCGGTAATTCGTGTCGCCGCACCGTGGCGCCGTGTTGCTCAGGCCACCACGGCCTTGCCGTGACGCACGAACGGTAATTTGACCACACGTGCGGGCAATTGCTTGTCACGAATTTGCACTTGGACCGTCGCGCCGTCCGGCACGCCCTTCGGCAAACGGGCGAACGCGATCGATTGCTGCAGGCTCGGACTGAACGTGCCGCTGGTGATTTCGCCGTCGCCCGCCTCGGTCACCACGACCTGGTGCGCGCGCAGCACACCGCCCTTGCCGTCGAGCACGAGGCCCGCGAAGCGCCACGTCTGGCCGCGCGAGAGCAGGGAGTCCTTGCCGACGAACGTGCGATCGCTTTCCTTCTCGACGGTCCAGCCCAGGCCGGCGTCCAGCGGCGACACGTCGTCGTCCATGTCCTGGCCGTACAGGTTCATGCCGGCTTCGAGACGCAACGTGTCGCGCGCGCCCAGCCCGGCCGGACGCACGCCCGCCGCGACCAGCGCGTTCCACAGCGCGGCCACGTGATCGGCGTTCACGATCACTTCGAAGCCGTCTTCGCCGGTATAGCCGGTGCGCGCGATCATCAACTCGCCGAACGCCGTGTCCTTGGCGAAAGCGGCATTGAACGGCTTGAGCGCTTCGCTCGCGGCCTGGCTGCCCGGTACCGCTTGCCACACCTTGGCGCGGGCGTTCGGGCCCTGGACCGCCACGATCGACAGATCGCGGCGCGGAATGATCGTCAGGCTGTAATCGCCGTGCGCGTTGAGCTGACCGATCCAGGCGAGATCCTTGTCGGCGGTGCCGGCGTTGACCACCACGCGGAACCAGTCTTCGGCGATGAAATAGATGATGAGGTCGTCGATCACGCCGCCGCTCGGGTTGAGCATGCAGGTGTAGAGCGCCTTGCCCGGGGTTTGCAGCTTGTCGACGTTGTTGGCGACAGCGTAGCGCAGGAATTCGCGGCAGCTCGGGCCATGCAGATCGACCACGCACATGTGCGAGACGTCGAACATGCCGGCATCGGTGCGCACGGCGTTGTGCTCTTCGATCTGGGAGCCGTAGTTCACGGGCATGTCCCAGCCGCCGAAGTCGACCATGCGGGCGCCTGCGGCGCGGTGCGTATCGTTGAGCGGAGTGCGTTTGAGTTCGGTCATCGGGGCATCAAGGCATCAAGGGTCAGGCATGTCGGAATACGGCGTCCGACAATGCAAAAAGGGGTCATCTCGACGACCGGCACTTTCCGCGTCCGGCGCGTGCATGTGCACGAGCCCGGCGCAATGCCAGTTGGCGAGATGACCCCTCTGTCCTTGGTACCTGAGAGATTGCCCGGTGCGTGCGGCGCGCTGTGCGCCATGCCGCTCGTGCCGGCCCCTTCGGTGGGTTGTCCGCGTGCCACGCACGCTGCAACCGCTCTCCAGAGATCGAAGGCGATGCCTTCGGCGCGGACGGTCCTTGATGCCTGAGAGTTTGTGGGTATTACCCCTTCGGCGGCCCCGGCATGTGCTTCCCGGTGCGCTCTCCCGACCACGCTCGCGCACTTTACGGCGAAAGACGAAGGCTGTCAATTTGATGCGGATTACCTGAGCGCCAATCGGCGTTGAACACCGTCGGACGGGCTTTCCCAGTCCTTCGTCGCGCACGGGGAAATGGGCGCTTTTTTGATCGCGCCGGGCGCGTGCGCCGGTCAGCGTGACTCGCCTGGATTCGTGCCCGCCGGACAGCCATTCTTGCCCCAGCGTCCGTTACACACCGTCCACACACAGCGCTGCTTCGGTATTACCTCATACCAGCGATAGCGGTCGCACTGCGCAAGCGCTGCGGCCACGGCACTGGCCGTCGACGGCGCCACTGCCGGTGATGCCACCGGTGCCGCGCCCGGCTGGGCTTCGGCGGCGATCGAGCCAATATCGTTGTTGTCGAAATGCGCGGGAAGATCGACATTGGCCGGCGGACGCGCCGTATTGCCGACCGCACCTGCCCCTGCGCGGCGGCTGAGCAGTTGCATCATGTCGTCCGGCGCGTTGTTGCGGGTCGGGGGCGATGTGGGCGCCGTGACAGCGGCAGTCAACGCTGCGGTGGCCGCCGAGGCGGTGAGCGGCGCGGGCTGGTTGGCCGAAGCGACGTCGGCC